>JANMHO010000123.1:0-18296 GCA_031375195.1 Rhodobiaceae bacterium | reverse complement strand
ATGGCTTTGCATCAAAACGCCCCTTGGTGATTTCCGCAATGCGGGCTGAGCAATAGAAGCCTTGGCATCGGCCCATCATGGCGCGGGTGCGGCGTTTCAGCCCGCCCATGTCGCCCGCGGGCAAGGGGCCTTCCAAGGCGTCGGTGATCTCAGCGCGGGTGACGCGTTCGCAATGGCAGATAATCTCACCACCTTTCATGTAGGGGCGGACGCGCTCTTCCGTGAGGTTGGGGACCGGTGCCCAGGCTTGTTTCGGTGGTTTTTTGGGCAGTTCACCGAAGTTCTTGCCATAAAGGGCGCTGACATATTCGGCGATGCCCAACGCGGCGGTGAGTCCGGTGGAACGGATGCCACCAATGGTAATCCAGTTCTTGCCGGCCAAGGCTTCGATCACGTAATCCTTGTGCTCCGTCGCCGGGCGGAGGCCGGCGTAACTGGCGGTGACATCAATGTTTGCAAGGGCTGGCAGGATTTCGATGGCGCGGACCCTGAGTCGCAACAGGGCTTCGCGGTCGCAGGTGACCAGTTCACGGTCGTCCTGATCTTCGGCCGTTGGGCCCACGGCCAGATTGCCAAAAGCGGTGCGGAAAACCACGATGCCTTTGGTTCGCGGTGCCGGCACTGGCAGGATTATAGCGCGGGTCAATTTATAGGCGGGCTTGTCAAACACCACGAACTGGCCCTTGCGCGGCTTGATGGCGAACGGCGAAGGCCGCGCCATGGCTTCAACCAGATCGCCAAAATTTCCCGCTGCATTGACCACGACGGTTGCGGCGAAAGCGCCCTGCCCGGTTTCGAGTTGCCAACTATCGCTGATGAAGTCGCCGCCTTTTACTTCCGCGTTGCGGATGATGAGCGCTCCATGCGCCAAGGCTTGATGGGCATAGGCCAAGGGCGCTGACCAGGCATCGATGATATGTTCGCCGGGCACGAGCACCGCGCCCAAAGCAGACTTGGCAAGGCTGGTTTCCTTCAGACGCAGTTCAATGGCCGAGATTTGCCGCGTGTCGGCAATGCCGTTTCGGTGGGCCTTTGCGACAATTTCCGGAAGGGCCGCGAGCTCATCTTCTGTCCACGCCACGACAAGGCCGGAGCTTTCGATCAGCGGCAAATTCAACTTGTCACGGATGTTGAGGTATTCCTTGTAACCCGTTCTCATGCAACGAAGTTCCAAGCTTTTGGGTGGCGCGTCAAAGCCCGTGTGCAGCAGCGCGCTATTGCCTTTGGAAGCACCGGAAAGAATGTCGGCCCCACGCTCCAGCAACACGCATTTCAATCCAGCCATGGCGAAACGGCGGAGCACAGCGAGGCCCACAACGCCGCCGCCTATCACTGCAATGTCGAATCTCGCCCGCATCACATTTCTATAGCATAAATGAAAAAGGGCGGCGTGGGGCCGCCCTTCTCGATTCTTGGCTTTCTGTTACTCGCCAGCAGCAGCAGCGAGCGCCTTTTCCTGGGCCACAATAACAGCCTGACGCTTGGTGATTTCTGCGCCAATCGGAGGACCAGCAAAACGCTTGCCCTTGAGCACGAAGATTAGCACCGCCATGACAATGGCGACGACGATGGCTGCGTAGGTGTCGAAGTTACCTTCCGGATCGTTCCAGAAATAGTAGACAGCGCCTGCGGTCAGAAGGCCAAACAGGCCCCCCAACGGCAAGTTGTTCTCCATGGAAAACCAGAAGCCAGCCAAAGCCAGAAGCATCAAGACGATCAGATAGCCAACCTTTTCCTGCGGAGGCTGAATGCCAACGTAGATCAGGATGGCACAACCCACGACCGCGAGAACCGCCACGAGGATTGAACTGCCGCCAAGGTTGAATGGGCCCTTGTTCTTCCACTCACCGCCCATTTCCGATTTCATCGCAGCTGCGATCGGCATGAGGTATGACAGGTAGAGGAAGACTGCGCAGCCCGTCGACAGCACCAGGAAGGCACCACCATAGAGCGTTGCGACGATTGACAGGACGCCGCCAACCCAAACAGCAGCGCCTGGGGTGCGCAGGATCGGGTCAACTTTCTTCAACGTATCGGACATCGGAAGACCGCCGTCGCGGGCGAAGGCGTACATCATGCGCGAACATGAGGTCAGTCCGGCAAGCGCGCAGAGGAAGTTGGACACAACGATGCCGATGATGATGACGCTTCGCAGCGCGCCCGGCATGGGTGACTGGGCAATGAGCCAGTTGAAGGAGGACCAGCCTTGGGCAGCGCCAGCGGTGACCCCATCCATGGTAACAACACCTGCCGCGTCAACCTGGTCAGGAAGGGCCAAAACGAACGAGCAAACCATGACATAGCCGACCAGGAAGGACCAGAACACCGAGCGCAGCATGCCTTTCGGCACCTCTTTCTGGGCGTCACGGGTTTCTTCCGACGTGTGGGCCGAAGCGTCAAAGCCGGTGATCGTGTAGACCACGTGCAGAAGCCCAATGGCGAAGACGTAAATGCCGACAGTCGCCGCAGGCCATACGTTGCCTCCGGCGGCACCCGAGAAATTGGTGAACGTAAAGAGGCGGCCAAAGTCAAGCGATGGCGCGAATGCCAGCAAGGCAAGGGTCAGCACCACAGCGGTTGCCAGGATAATATAGCCGCTCCAGTCGGTCAGGACCGTAGTCAAGCGCAGGAAGCGATGGTTGAGAACCGCTTGGGCCACCGTAACGGCTGTAATGAAGATGGTCTGTATCCACCAGCCGCCAGAGAATTCGCCGGTTGGAACCCAGGCCGTGACATCCATGCCCAGCACCTGGGCAAGGAAAAGGTCGCGGAACAGGTTGAAAAGTCCCCAGTTCACCGACGACACCACAAACATGAGGCCGAGGAGATTAAACCAGGCTGAAGCCCAGCCAAAACCCCTGCCGCCGAGAATCGACGACCAATGATAGATGCCGCCGGCAGTCGGGTAAGAGGAAGCAACCTGGCCCAAGGCGGCTGCCACAAGCAAGGCGAAAAGCGAGCCCAACGGCCAGACGATGCCGATGGCGGCACCGCCACCGGCGCTCAATGCGACCGGGAAAGCGGTGATGCCGCCCGCGACGATGCAGATAATGGCGAACGATATCGCAAAATTTTGAAACGCGCCCATTCGGCGCGTCAATTCCTGGGCATAGCCCATGCCGTGCAGGACTTTTTCGTCCTCAGTCAATGTGTGTTTGTCAGCCATTTAACCCCTCCGTGAACGTCCGAGGGGACCCGGACGCCATTGGTTTGCGATTGATGACCCCACGCCCACACGCCTTGCGGCATTGCCTCAGACTCAGAGTCTCCCCACCCGTATTGTGACCCTGGGAACGCTTTCCGTCAACACTGGCTGTGGACTCGCTGCTGCACTGCACAATGACTTCGTTAATCGCCGCCAAGTGGCGGTTATGGGCAAGTGTTGATTCAGCGGGCGACTTAGTGCTCAGCTAATCACCAACGAAGCGAGCCAAGATGATCAATACGATGGAACTGTCCAAACAGGTGACGGCCACAGGCAAGCGCAGTGGTGGACGCGAGGGACGCCGGGTCTTGCGGTCAGCCCCCATGGCCTCGTTTCCCGCGCTGGTGCGCAATATCCCCACCTATCAGATGGTGCCGGATGAGGCCGTTGAACTCATCCATGATGAGTCGATGAAAATTCTGGAGGAAATCGGCTGCGAGTTTCGCGACGATGAGGCCATTTCCATGTGGAAGGTGGCGGGCGCTGATGTCCAAGGCACACGGGTTCGCATTGACCGCGCCTTGCTGATGCAGCTGGTGGCCAAGGTGCCGCCGGAATTTATCCTCAACGCTCGCAACCCGGAACGCACGGTCAAGGTGGGTGGCAAAAACACTGTGTTTGTGCCGATGTACGGGGCGCCCTATGTGCGCGGCCTCGATGGCGAGCGGCGTTACGGCTCGCTTGAGGATCTCAATAATCTGCACAGGCTTTCTTACATGGCACCGGCGCTGCATTCCTCCAGCTCGATCATCTGCGAGCCCATGGAAGTTCCAGTGCCGAAGCGGCATCTCCATATCATTCACTCGGCCCTCAAACATTCGGACAAGCCTTTCATGGGGATCGTGACCTCGAAGGAGCGGGCTGAGGACGTCATGAAAATGGCGGGCATCGTGTTTGGCGAGGCTTACGTGAAGGACAACACGGTTCTGGTGTCGATCACCAATTGCAATTCGCCGCTGGTGTGGGATGCCACCATGCTGGATGCCATGAAAGTATATGCGCGGCACAACCAGCCCTTGATATTGGCTCCCTTTGCATTGTGTGGAGCCTCGACCTCGGCTTCATCTATCGGCGCGGTAGCCCAGGTGAACGCGGAGGCGCTGGCCGGTGTCGCCTTCACGCAGCTCATCCGGCCCGGTTCCCCGCAGCTTTATGGTCAGTTCATGGTGACTGTGGACATGAAAACGGGAGCGCCCATGGGGGGAACGCCGGAAGCGGCGCAGATGATGTTTGTGATGGGAGCCCTGGCTCGGAAATACAATCTGCCATGGCGCACATCCGGCTTTCATGTGGGCTCCAAAATCAACGACGCGCAGGCGGGCTATGAAGCCAACATGCTCATGCACGCGGCGATTCTCTCGGGGGCCAATTATATCTGGCATGTGGCGGGCTGGCTCGAGGCCGGCTTGTGCTGCGGCTATTCCAAGTTCGTGACTGACGCCGAACAGCTGCAGGGCTGGTATAAATATGCGCAAGGGCCCTCCTTTGATGATTTCAAGGAGGCGATGGCCGCCATCCGTGAAGTGGGGCCGGCCGGCCATTTTCTTGGCACCAAGCACACGCTTGAGCATTTCGAGAATGCCTTCTTCATTCCGTCGGTCATGGATTTCAATTCGTTTGAACAATGGTCCGCCGAAGGGGCCAAGGACCATGACACCAGGGGCCGCGACAAGGCAGCGGCGATGCTGGCCGCCTACGAAGAGCCGGCGCTGGAACAGGGCATCGCCGATGGCCTGAGGGATTTCATCGCGCGACGCGAATCTGAATTGCCGAACACAGTGAGTTGATTCATTGCAGATTCTTGTGGATGCCGACGCCTGCCCGGTGAAAGAGGAGGCAGCGAAGGTCGCGACGCGGCATGGGCTGGCCATTCACTTTGTTTCGAACTCGCATATGCGATTGCCGTTGGGTGACAATGTGAAGCGAGTGGTTGTGGCAGGGGGCGTTGACGCGGCAGACAACTGGATTGCGGAGCATGCGGGCGCTGGAGATATTGTGGTTACCGCCGATATTCCGCTGGCGTCGCGCGCCATCAAAAAGAGCGCGCGGGTTCTGTCGCACGCCGGAAAACCCTTCACAGAAGACAGCATCGGCATGGCGCTGGCGATGCGGGATTTGATGGCGCAGCTGCGCGAGACTGGCGAGGCGCGCGGAAACAATCCGGTGTTTACGCCGGCCGACCGGTCAAAATTCCTGCAGGGTCTCGAAAACGCTGTACAAGCCACTAAGAGGGCGAGCGCGGGTTAGACTCCAAAATCAGCGAGCAACCGACGTGCTGCCGCGCTGAAGCGGGCCATGCCGCCATGCGAGCGTGCCATCAGCATGGCACCCTCCAACGAACCAATGATGAATTGCGCGGCGTCGCTGACTGACCCCTTGAATTGCAGGCTGGCAGCATGGCGGCCCTCTTCAAGAACGCCCGCAAGCCAGAGTTCATTTGCTTCAAAATAATCATCGAGAGCCGTTTGCATAGGCCTTGGCAGCGTTACAAATTCGGCTGCCAGCATGCCGCACAGGCACATGCGTTCGTTTGCCAGCACTCGCGTGTAAATGTCGACATAGCTTCGCAGTTTCGCAATCGGCCCATCAGCGTTTCTATCAATTTCATCAAGTATTTTTCTAAGATCATCAATGTAGCGCTCTATGAGCATCACACCGAGTTTGGCCTTCGACGTGAAATGGTAATGCAGGCTCGCCTTGGAAACGTTCATCTCATTGGCAATGTCGGCATAGCTGAAAGCATTAAATCCCCGGGTCTGCACGAGGCGCTGGGCTATATCCAAAATCTGTTGTGAGGTGTGAACAGCTTCAGTTTTTTGATCCACCATATTTTTCCCGGCAATTTTAGAATCGCAACTTTGAAAAGTACGGTTTTATATACAATTTTACTTACTGGTTGACAAGTTACTTATCAGTAGGTAAGCAACTCCTGTATTGGAATGCTACATTCCTTGCATCAACGGGTTTTTGAAAAGGGAGATCGTGCCATGAACCAAAATTCACCCACTATCGACAGCATTCGCAAAGCGGTTGAAACCCGTGATGCCAAGAGTTTGAAGGCGCTCTATGCGGCAAATGCAGTATTGACCATCATCGACAGCGATAATCCGCCGAGCAAACCCCGCACCATCAAAGGTGCCAAAGAAATCGGGAGTTTCCTTGACGATGTTTACAGCCGCGACATGAAACACACCCTCGACCACGGCATCGTCGACGGCAAGCACCTGGCCTTCGTCGAGGGCTGCAGCTATCCGGACGGAACCCATGTGATTGCTTCCACGATGGCTGAGCTTGGTCCCAATGGCATCGTCAAACAAATGACCGTGCAGGCCTGGGACAGCTGAAGTCATTTCGTAACTGACAACAATCCAGGGAGAAAATGTCATGAAGAAAATTGTAATGCTGACCGCCAGCGTATGTGCATTGTGCCTTCCCGCAGCGCAAATAGCCCGGGCTGACGATGCCGAGACCATCAAGAATGCCGAATCGGCGGCGCCCGCTACCGTGGGTGCCGGTGCAACGGTCTATGCCCCGCAGGCCGACGGCTCAATGAAGACTTTGCGTGAGGGAAAAAACGGTTTCTGGTGCATGCCGAACAACCCCAACACGCCGGGCGATGATCCAATGTGCGGGGATGCCAATTCCATGGAATGGGCGATGGCCTGGATGAGCAAAAAGGATCCGCCGAAAGGCAAGGTAGGCTTGATCTACATGCTTGCCGGCGGCTCCGACGCCAGCAACACCGATCCGATTGCAACAGCGCCCACCGAGACCAACAACTGGATCACGACGGGCCGCCATGTCATGATCATGAATGCCATGGACATGATGGCTGGCTATCCGACCGAGGCCAAGCCCGACACCAGCCGACCCTATGTCATGTGGCCCGGGACGCCCTATCAACACCTCATGGTTCCGGTGCAGTAGATTTAATCTGGCGCAGGGGTGTTATCACCGCTCCTGCGCTATGGAGTTGTCCATGAGAACCGCATTATCCATTGCTCTCATGCTATTTGGCGCATGCGCAGCTCAGGCGCATTCCTACCTCATTGGCAATCTGGAAATTGTTCACCCTGCCATCATGGTGCCACAAGCAAATTCCGATTGCACTTGCGCTCACGTGACGATTACCAATCACGGACCCAAGACCGAATACTTTCTCGGCGCCGATGTAGCAATTGCGCGAAACACGCGGCTCCTTCATGCCACAAGTCGCGATCACGATATCAGCGCGCCATTGGCGGTGGCAATAGCGCCGGGCGCCACTCTTGATCTGCACCGCCATGAGTGGTGCCTGCTTCTCAGCAACATTCCCAAAGGCCTGGAGGCCGACATTGGTACCTATCCTGCGCGCCTTATGTTCCGCCATGCTGGAACCATCGACATCGAATTCATGGTCGACGCGCCGCATCACTGAATTGCCAAGTTACAGAAGTATGTTAGCCTGCCCCGATGATTGACTATCTGACTTCCGCACTTGCAACATTGCTCGTCGTCGCGGACCCCATTTTCCTCAGCGCACTATTTTTGGGCCTTACCAACAATCTTTCGGTGCAAGAACGGCGCGAGGTGGCCTTGCGCGGCACGCTCATCGCGTTTGGAATATTGGTTGCGGCCGGGCTTGGCGGAGCAAAACTGCTGGAGCTGCTGGGTATTTCGCTTTCGGCTTTCCGCATCGCGGGCGGCCTGTTGCTTCTCTCAGCCGCGGCAGAGATGGTGTTTGATCGGCGCAGTCAACGGTTACAGGCTACAGCTGATACGGCGGTGAGTGTTGACCATGTGAAAAATATTGCAGCGTTTCCCCTCGCCATTCCACTCATGGCGGGCCCCGGTGCCATCACGGCAATGATCCTGCTTGCGGGTCGGGCTGAAGCTCACATGGAATATTTGGTTGGCCTGTTTGGCGTGACGGCAATCGTCATGTTCGCCTGCTATCTCAGCTTCCTCATGGCAGAACGCATTTCTAAAATCATGGGGGTTACCGGGCGTGCCGTTATCACGCGCATGTTGGGAATCATTCTTGCGGCCCTGGCGGTGCAATTCATGATTGATGGCATCATGTCGCTGGTCAAATAAAAAATGGGGTGAGCGTCTGCATCGCTGCGCCGCCCACCCCATTGAAATAGTCGCTTTGATCAAATCGCCCTCAAAAGCAACTACCTGACACGAGTACTCCGTTAAGGTAGGGAGGAACCAAAACAGACGTGCGCATTGGACTCTCCCCTGCAATACCCGGGCCGAATTCCGTACTGCAGCGGCAACTCCACACACCAATTGATTTCTAACGTATTTCCGTCACTCCTTACGGTGTCCAAGCTTCGCGAAACATGGCACGAAGCAGTTGAAAATTCAAAATCCTGATCGCCTGGCGCTTCGCAATTCCCAAAATGATACATATTTCTCATGGTTTTTTTCGAGTCGCGCAAGTAACGGAAAATTAACTATCTTGGTGTTGCGCCTGCGCCACATCCGAAAACGAAAAAGAAGGGTGAACGGCAGCAACCTTTCGCCGCCCACCCCTTTAACGAAAGTGGCTTTCAAAGCGTGAGCCTGAAAAAACCACTCCGCGCCACGAGTACTCTGTTTTGAAAATGGGAGGATCCAAACAGACGTGTGCATTGCAAAAGTCCTTGCAAGGCACGGGCCAGTTCACAGCAATCTCAGTAGTCAATCTATAATATTGAATTCATTATATTATTTTTTATTTCTTGCTTGACCTGAATTTATCATGCGACGTGCGAGCTAAACTTATGTGCAGTGCGGCACATAAAAAGGCAGCTCTCAATCGGTGTGATGGTTTTTTAGCCAATCACCAAACCGGTTCATCGCCTCTTCCAGTTTGCTGGTATCACGCAGATAACACATGCGCAAATGGCCTTCGCCACCGGGCCCAAAAGTGGCACCGGGCGCAAAGCCGACATTTGCCTCGTCAATGATACGAAGCGTGGTTGTGGTCGAGTCCTTCATGCCATCGATCTTAAAAAACATGTAGAAAGCGCCAGTTGGAGTCTCGAACCGGACTTGTGGAAGCTCGCGTAAAACGGCCACAGCCAGATCACGATTGGCGCGGGCCTTGGCTACCTGCGCGGCCACAAAGCCCTCGCCTCCATCAAGCGCTGCGACACATCCCCTTTGCAGGAATGCTGCCGTGCCGCTGGTGTTGTATTGAATGATGCGCTCAATAGCCGGGCCCAGTTCCCGCGGCGCCTGAAGCCAACCCACGCGCCATCCGGTCATGGCCCAATTCTTGGAAAATGTGTTGGCAAGCAGAAGGCGCTCTTCAACGTCGCAAACATCCAGGAACGATGGCGCGCGCGTTTCGCCCTTCGCGCCGTAGTAGAATCTCGAATAAACCTCATCGCCAAAAATCCAAATGCCCCGCTTGCGGCATTCATCGCGGATGGCGATCAAATCTTCCAGCGTTGCGGTCCAGCCCAATGGATTGGAAGGTGAATTCAAACACAGCGCTTTGGTATGCGGTGTGATGGCGTCAAAAAGGCGATCAAAATCAAGACACCATTTTCCGTCTTTAAAATCCATCGGAACTTCGACAGGCCGTGATCCCTGCAGTCGCAAGGGGCCAGCGTAGTTGGGCCATGCTGGTGATGGAATGATCACTTCATCATTCTCACCGGCAATCATCTGTATGGCGGTTTGAATGGCTTGCATGCCGCCGCCGGTTACAAAGAAATTTTCTGGCGAAAATTCACGGCCAAAATGGCGGGTATGATAGCGCGCCAGGGCGTCGCGCAATTCGGGAATGCCACGCTGCCAGGTATAGAAGGTTTCGCCCCTGGCAAGGCTGTCAGTTGCCGCCTGGCAAAACTCCTGCGGCGTTGGCAAGTTTCCCTCGCCTGACCATAGCGGAATGATGCCCGGTTTGGAAAACCCATACATGGCGGCTTTGACGATGCCGCTGTCAGGTTCATCGCGCGATTGGGGTGTGATTGAATTCAATAGTGATTCATTGCTCATGGCTTTCCTTAGAGCAATAAAAAGGCCCGGATGTCCAGCAACCGGGCCTCATGGCTAATATGCCTGGAAGCATTACTTCTTCTTGGCTATGGCTGGCCCTTTGGCGCCCGCCAATGCATCGCGAATCTCGGCCAGCAATTTTTCGCTGGTGGATGGCGCTGGCGGCGGAGCCGGCGGCTCAGCTTTCTTGAAGCGGTTTGATGCTTTCACCAGTTGCAGCAGCACAAATGCGATGATGAGGAAATTGATAATGATGCCGACCATGGCGCCCAGCCCCAATACGGCGCCCTGTTTTTGCGCGTCAACCAGGTTGGTGGCTGTGACCGCTGAACTTAAAGGTATGAATAAATTGTCAAAATTTACCCCTTGGGTCAAAATCGAGATTATTGGCAGGATCAGCAGGTTGACAATGCCGTCGACAATCTTGCCAAATGCGCCGGCCATGATCACGCCGATGGCGAGATCAAACGCATTCCCCTTGAACGCAAACTTCTTGAATTCTTCCAACATGTAATACCCCTCATTGATCTGAAATGCGTTTCAAACGCATGCTTTTCGCTAACTACCCTAAATTGAGATTCGTGAAAACCATTTTTTAGGCGAAGGCCCCGCGCTCAAGAGCGGGCATTCGCCAAGCGAAAGTCACGCCTCGGGCGATGAAAAATATGCACAGGGCCGCCCACAGGCCATGATTGCCGAGAGCGCTTTCAAGAATCCACCATGACGCGAGATAAATCAGGAGCGAAACGATCATCATGTTCCGCATGTCGCGGGTGGCCATGGCGCCGGTGAAAATACCGTCAAACTGAAAGCAAATACAGCCGAGAAATGGCGTCAGGCCGGCCCAGAGGAGATATTGCCTTGCGGCTTCGCGCACCTCCGGGTTGATCGTCATGAGATCAATGAACCATGGTCCGGCAAACCAGATTATGACGCTGCAAACGGCGCCGACGATCAGGGACCAGATTGTCGTCAGGCGGATCGCCTGGCGGAATCGTTCGCGATTTTTCGCCCCCACCGCCTGACCAACCAGGGCTTCCGACGCATAGGCAAAACCATCAATGAGATAGGCCGCGACTTCAAAGAAATTCAACAGCACAGCGTTCGCCGCGATGATCACATCACTGGCGCGCGCTCCACGGGCCACAAACCACGCGAAGGCGAAAACCAGGCAGAGTGTGCGGATCATGATATCGCCATTGGCATTCAATGTGCGCATCAGCTTGTCGCGGTTCCATATCTGGCTCCATGTGGCGGTCGCGTGCAATTTGCAGAATGAATGCCAAACAAGGAGGCAGCCAAGCAAGGCCGCAGAGAATTCGGCCAGCAAGGCGGAAAGCCCAACGCCATCAGCCTTCATGCCGAGCGAGAGCACAAAGAAGGCGCCCAGACCCATGTTGACCAGGTTAAGAAAGACCTGAACGACAAATGCGGTCTTGGCGCGGCCCTGGCCTATGAACCAACCGAGAATGACAAAATTCATGAGCGCGAACGGCGCTGAAAGAATTCGGTGGCGGAAGTATATTTCGCCCTGCGCCCGGATTTCGGCCGAGCCTCCCATCAGATCAAAAGAAACTTTCTCGATTACCGGGCTGGCGAGAACCAGGACAACTCCGACCGCGATTGCAATGGCGATGGCGCGCCAGAAAACCGCTGTCAACTCCCTATTGTCGCCAGCACCCACGGCTTGGGCCGTCATGCCGCCGGTTGACAGGCGCAGGAAACCAAAACCCCAGAACAGGAACGAGAAAATCAAGGCGCCAATGGAAATAGCTCCGATGTAATAGGCTTCCGGCAACTGCCCGATAACCGCTGTGTTGACCACGCCAATGAGCGGCTCGGTCACATTTGACAGCATGATGGGAACCGCAACTGTGAGCACGGAACGGTGGGTGATGGGCAAAATTGCAGGGGAAGCCTTCATGGAATCCCTGTGTTGCTTTAGGCCGGTACTCAAGTCAAGCTGGTGGCCATGAACCCGTTGCCGCAGATATTTCAGGACTGGTTTGCGGGGCGTGGCTGGGCTCCGCGCGCGCACCAGTTGAACGTCCTTCTGCAGGTTGGCCGGGGCGACAGCGTCCTGCTGATTTCGCCCACGGGCGGTGGCAAGACGCTGGCGGGATTTTTGCCCAGCCTTGTTGAGCTTTCTGAAACCCACGCGCGGAATGGAATACACACGCTTTATGTTTCGCCACTCAAGGCGCTGGCGATTGACATCGCCCGCAATCTTGAAACGCCAGTGCGTGAGATGTCGCTGCCGATCTCAATTGAAACGCGCACGGGCGATACGCCGCATTCCAAGCGCAAACGCCAGCGGGAAAAGCCGCCGGATATCTTGATCACCACGCCGGAGCAGATATCGCTCCTCATTGCCGATCCGGGCGCTGCGCATATGCTTTGCCACCTCAAGTCGATCATTCTCGATGAGCTCCATTCGCTGGTGACCTCCAAGCGGGGGGTGTTGCTGTCACTGGCGCTTGCGCGTGTGCAGAGCTTTGCTCCCACCGCGCGGCGCATTGGGCTTTCGGCGACGGTGGCTGATCCAGAAGCTTTGCAGAGCTGGCTGGCGCCGGCAGGTGAAAGGCCAGTTTCTTTGGTGCTGGGGAACGCTGGCGCCCAGCCCAACATTCACATCCTGAAATCGGTTGATCGCGTTCCGTGGTCCGGGCATTCAGCGCGCTATTCCATTCCCGAGGTTTATGAAGCCATTGGAAACGCGAAGATGACGCTGGTTTTTGTCAACACGCGCAGTCAGGCGGAGATGGTGTTTCAAGCGCTGTGGGAAGCCAATGAAGACCATCTGCCAATTGCGCTGCATCATGGTTCGCTTGACGTGGGGCAGCGGCGCAAAGTTGAAAATGCCATGGCGGCGGGGAAACTCCGCGCTGTGGTTTGCACCTCCACGCTGGATTTGGGCATTGACTGGGGCGAAGTTGACCTGGTCATTCATCTGGGAGCGCCCAAGGGGTCAAGCCGGTTGTTGCAACGGATTGGCCGCTCCAACCATCGTTTGGATGCGCCGAGCGAGGCACTGCTGGTTCCTTCCAACCGCTTTGAAGTGCTGGAATGCGAGGCCGCATTGCAGGCGGCCAAGGAAAATGCCCAGGATACGGAATACCCGGCGGTGCTCAAACTGGATGTTCTGGCCCAGCATGTTTTAGGCCGGGCCTGCGCGGGGCCGTTCGATGCCGATGACTTGTTCATGGAAGTCACGCGCGCCTGGACCTATCGCAATCTGACGCGGGAGGATTTTGACGCCAGCATCGATTATGTGGCAACGGGTGGCTATGCGCTCCGGTCTTACGAGAAATATGCCAAGCTGAAACGCAGGCCAGATGGATTGTGGCGATTGACCCATCCGCTGATTGCCCAGCAATACCGCCTCAACATGGGAACAATTGTTGAAGCGGAGATGCTGAAGGTTCGCATGGCGAGTGTGAAACGGCGGCTGGGCAAGCGCGTGGTGACCGGCGGGCGCAGCCTTGGAGAACTTGAGGAGTGGTTTTTGAGCCAGCTTTCCATTGGCGACACATTCCTGTTTGCCGGCGAGGTTTTGCGATTTGAAGGCCTTGACGAATTTGGCGCGCTTGCCAGCAAGGCTTTTGGGCAGGATCCGATGATCCCCTCCTATCAGGGTGGGAAATTTCCGCTGTCAACCTATCTGGCAGCGCGGGTTCGCGAGATTTTGGGTTCGCCGCAGAGATGGCGCGCATTGCCAGCCCAGGTGCGGGAATGGCTGGCGGCGCAGGCGCGGAAGTCGGTGGTGCCAAAGGCCCATCAAATGCTGGTGGAAACCTTCCCGAGGGCTGAGAAACACTACCTGGTGTGCTATCCGTTCGAAGGGCGACTGGCGCTGCAAACTCTTGGCATGCTGCTGACGCGGCGACTGGAGCGCTGGGGAGCCAAACCCCTGGGTTTCACGGCTTCCGAATATGCGCTGGTGATTTGGACAGTGAGTGATCTTTCTCTAATGATTTCAGCGGGCAAGCTATCATTAGCTCATCTGTTTGATGAAGATATGCTGGGTGATGACCTTGAGGCGTGGCTCGCCTCGTCCAATCTCATGAAACGCACCTTTCGCAATGCGGCGATTATCGCGGGGCTGATTGAGCGGCGCTGGCCAGGCAAGGAAAAGACCGGGCGGCAGGTGACGGTCAATTCCGACCTGATCTATGACGTGTTGCGCTCGCATCAGCCGGATCACATTCTGCTTCGCGCCGCCTGGGATGATGCGGCTGACGGGCTGATCGATGTTCACCGCTTGGGCGCAATGCTGAAGCGCATCAAGGGCCAGATCGTGCATCGGGCACTTGATGCGGTGTCGCCGCTGGCAGTTCCTGTGTTGCTTGAGATCGCCCGCGAATCAATTTACGGCGAGGCCTATGATGCCCTTCTCGCCGAAGCCGCTGGCCACCTTACCTCCGAGGCCATGGGGCTTGTCTAGGGAACATCGCATAAGGCTTGGCGGGCTGGAGCTTGTCCCTGATATTTCTGGCGCCTTGTTTGCGCCTGAGCTCAAGACACTGCTGCTGGCCGACCTGCATATGGAAAAGTCCTCCAACATGGCCAGGCGCGGAGTGCATTTGCCGCCCTATGATACGCGGGCAACGCTGACATTGCTGGAAGCCGTTGTTGCACACACGCTGCCGGAGACGTTGATTTTTTTGGGCGACAGTTTTCATGATGATGACGCACGGGAGCGAATTGACGCGGCTGACCTTGCCAGGCTTCAGGCTATTGCGGAACGCTTCGACACACTCTGGATCACTGGCAACCATGATCCCAATCCGCCTTCCGATATCGGCGGGCGCATTGTCACCGAATTGGCGCTGGGAAATGTCACGCTGCGGCACGAGCCGTCGCAGTTGGGCGAGGGCGAATTTGAAATAGCGGGCCATCTGCATCCGGGCGCCACCGTGAGCCAACGGGGCAAGCGCATCCGCTGCAAATCTTTCATCGGCAACGGCCAGCGGCTGGTGATGCCAGCCTTCGGCAGCTTTACGGGGGCGCTCAGCATATCAGCAGCGCCATTCAGAAAAATATTCGCAATTGATGATTTTCACGTATGGATGCTGGGTGACCGGGCGATTTACAAGTTTCCGGCAAAACGCGTTAGCTGATAATCAGTTTTCCAAGCATTGAAAACAACGGGAGCACCACGCCCATAGTGAGCAGCATGCGGAGATTGCCAAACCATTGGGGCAAACGGCCCTGCTCCACGCTCAGGATATCCCACAGGGCTTGCAGCAGAAACCCGGCTATCAACAGGATGAGGCCGATGGGTGGCGATAGCAGCAGCGCTGAGCAGCCCGCAAGCGCAGCAAGGGCGCTCGCAATCAGTTCGGAGGATTGGCGTCTGCCGGGCTCATAATTCAGGGCCACGCCCCACCGGATACCGCCTGCCAAGGACAGGATTATCGCGCCGAGGGTGGCGGATGCCCTGAGGCCAAATTCAGCAGTGAGGAATGGCAAGGCGATCCACTGGCCAAAGGCCATCAATACCAATGGCGCTATGCAGCCTATTCCGAGCGCTAGCGCCGCAAATGGAATTGAATGCTGCTCTTCGACGTATGACACACTTCAGCCTTACCCCAGCCTGGCCTGCAGCCGCGAAATCAAGTCGTCAGATACTTCACCCGTGACCTGTGTGCCAGACTGAAGTTGAAACAGGCGGATGGCGTTGGATGTGCGCGGGTTCAACTTGCCATCGACACTGCCAACATTGAACCCCAGCTTTTTGAGCAGTTCCTGCACGAGGCTGATCGGGTCTTGTGTAAATATCCGGCTGTCGATCTTTGGCTGTGCTGGCACTACCTGCATTAACACGGTTTTTCTCTGCGAAGCTATGCTTGATACTGTCACAGTATTGGCGCTGGCTGGCGCTTGCACAGGGACCCAGGATTTCGCCCTGGCCTGAACTGCCGCGACGCTTGCGGGAGCCCGATCTTTCAACAAAATGCCTACGCGCTTTTGGGCATCGGCGTCTTTCTGGCTTGCCGCGACGATGTACCAGAACAGGGCTTCGTTCAAGTCCGCCTTTGTTCCAAGTCCGCGCTCATACAAAACGGCCAAGTTGAACTGGCTGTCTTTCAAGCCCGCCGCCGCCGCCGCATGGAACCATTTATAGGCGATTTCATAATTCGGCTTTCCCGCCTCGCTGCCCGCGGAAATCACCGCCGCATTGTGCATCGCCTTCACGTTGCCCAGCTCAGCAGCATGGATATACCAGGCCAAGGCGGTTGCGGTATTCTTGGGAACACCAAGACCGCGCTCGAATTGGGTGGCGAGCCGATATTGCGCCGGCGCCGATCCTGCCAGGGCCGCCTTGTGGTACCAATAGGCTGCTTTGCTTGCATCCTTCGTGACGCCGTCGCCATCGAGATAACGTGTGGCCAAAACAAACTGCGCCGAGGTGTCGCCGCCCTTCGCCGCAATCGCCTGCGTCTCAAAACCGGCTCCCCCGTCACGAATTTCTCTCGTGCTGGAACTTGAAGTGGATGCAGCGCTTATTGCCTTCGCTGGCGCTGGAATTTCATGATCCGGCAGAGAGCCCGTCAGAATTTCATCCTTCGCACCGTCCGGCACGCGATTGTGCTGCACCACGGCTTTGGGTGAAGCGACGGTATTGGCGACAACAAAACCTGACGCGGCTGCCGGGGCCATCGTCGTCTTTGCCTTTGGCTTGGAATACATCATGTGCGCGGTAAACGCGGCGACTGCCGCCAACACAACGATGCCTGCCAACAATAGCGCGCGGCGCTTGCCGCTTTTGCCGCTCACGTTGGGCATAATCTTAGGAGGAGCTCTATTACCTGCGGGCGCCTTGCTTGGGGCTGGCATCGCCGCCCTAATTTCCGGCTTGCGGCCGGCCGGACCTGGTTGCGGACTGAAAACAGAAGTTATGCCTTGTGAGGCAGCCTGCGATGCAAGCCGGGCAGCCGCAATAAAATCGTCCTCGGGGGCTAGGGCGGATTTCAACTCGGATGAGGAGATTGTTCCAGTGGCGGGCAGCTTCGAATTTTCAATCCAGGCCGAATCTGGATCGGCGGTTTCAGCGACCACGGCTTCCTCAAAGATTTCAGCGGGAGCCTCGGCAGATAGGTGATTTTGAAGCGCTGCTTCTGCAACAGGCCCGGACAATTGGGGGCCAGCGGCCGCAGGCACGGCATTGTTGAGTTGATTTACCGTCGCCAGTTCATCCTGTTGAACTTGCGCCGTGATTTCCAACTCAGCGAGTTTGGTTACGATCTGCTCCAGAGTCTCGTGCACCGCTTCCAGTGTTTCCTGGTTGCGACGGTCCGCGCCGGCGGCGGCTTCGCGAACTGCGTTCAGGCCATCCTGCAAGGCTTGAAGCTCAGGCGAACTCCCCGGCTGCGCGGCCACGGCATTTGGGCCGTTCATCAATCGATCCGCCATCCGATTGGCGGCATCTTCAGCAATTTCCGTTGCAGAATTGCGGCTCTGTTCGACACTCTCAAAGAGCTGGTTTATGGCGCGTTCGATAGTTTCCAGATTGCTGAGCTGGTGTTCGGTGCGACCGACACGTTCTGAAACTTCAAATATCTTCTGCTCCAACGCCTGCTGCGCACCGGCATCGCCTTGCTGCCTCATGGCATTTTCCAACCGACTGTCCAGTTCTGCCATTCGGTTCTCAAGCTCGCCGAACTGCGGTTGACTTGATTGAGCGGCATGGCTTTCTTCCAGCAGATTCATGATTTCTGTCAGCCGGTAGTCCATTTCAACAAATGGCGGCAGGTCTGGCACCTTGGCCAGGCCGGTTGTCAACTGCTCAACCGCGGCCTGCAGGGCGTAGATTTCGCTCTTGGAGGCCACTTCGAAATGCGACCCCGCCACGAGTTGGCTGAGAACCTCAATTTCCTCGTGAAGCTTTTCAACCTTGGCGTCAGCCCCGGTGTTCCGCATGGAGGCAAATTGCGCGTCACTGATCAAGCCCAGGATTTTCTTTTCGAATTCCCGCAATTCTTCTTGGAAATTTTCAACCGCGGAAGCCTGTGCCCTTGTTGCCAGGTGCTGGGCGGAATCACGCACTGTTTCGATGCGCTCGGAAAGCTCTTTCAACTCGTCGTGGATTGCATCGGGCAGCGGGAAATCGGTT
>JANMHO010000088.1:0-5626 GCA_031375195.1 Rhodobiaceae bacterium | reverse complement strand
CACGGGCAATGTGGGCCGGGAAATGCTCAACATCCTGGCTGAACGCGAATTCCCGGTTGACGAGTGCTTTGCCATCGCATCGCGGAAATCCATGGGCGTTGAAGTTTCCTTCGGCGATAAAATCCTCAAATGCAAGGACCTTGAGCAGTTTGATTTCAGCACGGTGGACTTTGTGCTGATGTCGGCGGGCTCAGCCATCTCCAAGGAGTGGTCGCCGAAGATCGGCGCGCTTGGCCCCATCGTGATCGATAATTCCTCCTGCTGGCGCTATGACGCGGAAGTGCCGCTCATCGTGCCGGAAGTGAATGCGCATGCGCTGGTCGAATACATGGCCCGCAACAAGCGCCGCAACATTATCGCCAACCCCAATTGCTCAACCGCGCAGCTTGTGGTGGCCCTGAAGCCCTTGCATGACGTGGCCAGGATCAAGCGCGTCGTGGTGTCGACCTACCAGTCCGTGTCAGGGGCCGGCAAGGAAGGCCTCGACGAACTCTGGAACCAGACCAAGGGCATCTTTGTCACCGACTCGCCCACGCCAAAAAAATTCACCAAGCAGATTGCCTTCAACGTCATCCCCCACATTGATGTTTTTCTCGATTCGGGAGAAACCAGGGAAGAGTGGAAGATGGTGGCTGAAACCAAGAAGATTCTCGATCCCAAAATCAAGCTCACGGCAACCTGCGTGCGTGTTCCCGTGTTCGTCGGCCATTCGGAATCGGTGAACATTGAATTCGAAACGCCACTTTCAGCCGAAGAGGCCCGCGAAATCCTGCGCGAGGCGCCGGGCTGCATGGTTGTCGACAAGCGCGAAGATGGCGGCTACGTCACCCCCATCGAATGCGTTGGCGATTTCGCCACCTTCATCAGCCGCATCCGCGAAGATTCAACCATCGAGAACGGCATCAGTCTTTGGGTGGTGTCCGACAATCTTCGCAAGGGTGCCGCCCTCAACACCGTGCAGATCGCCGAATGCCTGATCAACCGCGGGCTGCTGAAGAAAGCCGCGTAAATGCGGATAGCAACATCAACTCTGTTGCTGCTCACGTTTACAAAGATAGCGCAGGCTGGAAGCATTGAACTCGGCCTGCCAATCGCCTGTGAGATTGGCAGGAATTGCTGGGTGCAGAATTACGTTGACCACGACCCTTCTCCCGCAGTGAAGGATTATGCCTGTGGCGGCCAAACCTACGATGGCCACGATGGCACGGATATTCGCCTGCTCAATACAGTTTCGAAAGCAGACGTGATTGCCAGTGCGTCCGGCATAGTCAAGGGCGTGCGCGATGGTGTCGCGGACAACCTGATGCGGAGCGAAGCAGACCGGGCGGCAGTTGGAAACCGTGAATGCGGCAACGGCGTTGTCATCAATCACGAAGGCGGCTGGCAAACCCAATACTGCCACATGCGCAAGGGTTCGGTTGTTGTGAAGACGGGCGACAAGGTTGAAACCGGCGCCAAGCTTGGCGAGGCAGGTTACTCCGGCATGGCAGCGTTCCCCCATGTGCATCTCACGGTCCGCAACAATGGCAAAGCGCTCGATCCTTTCGGTGGCAAGCCCGGTGGCGGCGAGAGTTGTGGCGCGCCGGAAAATCCACTCTGGAATGCGTCAGCGCGCGCAGCACTGAATTACAACAAGGGTGAAGTCATCCAATCTGGTTTCAATCCGGCTGCCATCGAACTGGCGGGCCTGGAAACGGGCGCTTTGCCACAGCAAAATTTGGATTCCGCCTGGCCGGCAATGGTGGCCTATGCCTGGACAATCAATCTCGCGCGCGGCGATACTGTAACCGTGGCGTTGCGCGGCCCCGATGGAATAGATGCCACCAACACCTCAACTCTTGATCGCAACAAGGCCGTCTATCTGCTCTTCGCCGGCAAGAAGCGGCCTGCGGGTGGCTGGCCGAAGGGCGATTATGCTGGCAGCCTTACAGTCAGCAATGAAGGCGAATTGCGCTTATCGCAGGAATGGCGCGCGACACTCGAATAGCAAACTTCAGCTATTGGCAATCCCGCCCGTTGCAACGCCAATCACGGGGCCGACTTTTCCGGTCTGCAACAGCGCGACCCAGCCCTTGCAGTCTTTCGGAATAACGCTGCTCCTGGGCAACACAAGTTTCGCTTCATCGCCATGCCACATGCCAGCGGGCACAATCTTGCGCACCACGTTGTGGTAAACCACGGTGCTTCCCGCATTCTCGCCCTTCTTGATTTCAACGGAAATCTCCGGCGCATAGGCCATCAGCCACAGCGTTGCATCCCCGCGCGCCGCATGGCCAGGCACGGTGATCATCACATCAGTCTTGTTGTCCGACATGGAAATATCAACCCATTTATCAGACGGGCTGGATTTGGCATCCGCAATGCCATCCGAAACAGCCGCGCGCTGGCTGCCCACAAAATGACCGGCGCCATTTACAATTATTTGCGGTGTGTAAACATTCCGGTCACCGCGCGATGCGGCATAGTCATATTGCCGCTGCGAATATTCCGCGCCGCCCAATGTGTCGCGCCACCCCAGATAGTCCCAGTAATCAACATGATAGGATAGCGTGACGAGCCCAGGCTTGCCCTTCAGCGTTTCGAGATAGGCATCAGCCGGCGGGCACGACGAGCAGCCCTGACTGGTAAACAATTCCACAACAACAGGGCGAACACCCGCGCCAATCGCAGGCCTTGCCAAGATCGCTGCCGCGCCAAGTGTTAATACATTTCTACGGTTAAGAGCCTCTGTCATGGCGCCAACATAACAAATCATCCCCCCACTGACCACTCACATGCCAGTGAGGGGCGATCACTTATTCGTTCAAGCCGCCTTCGCAAGGTTTCTTAACACGTACGGCATGATGCCGCCGTTCATGTAGTAATCCAGCTCGTCTAGCGTATCGATCCGGCATTGCACTGCAACTGAAACCGCCGTGCCATCAGCTTTCGTGATATCAACGGCAATCATGCTGCGGGGCTTCAAGCCCTCGGCCAGGCCATTGATGGTCACACGCTCATCACCCTTGAGGCCAAGGCTCTGCCAGCTTTCGCCTTCCTTGAATTGCAGCGGGACAACCCCCATGCCAATCAAATTGGAACGGTGAATCCGCTCGAAGCTCTGTGCGATCACGGCGCGAACCCCCAGAAGCTTCGTGCCCTTGGCAGCCCAGTCGCGCGAGGAGCCGGTGCCGTATTCGCGGCCCGCGAAGATCACCAGCGGTGTTGCCGTCTCCTGGTATTTCATGGCCGCATCATAAATCGGCATTTGCTCCGTAGACGGATAATGCCTGGTCACGCCCCCTTCAACGCCTTCCACCATCTGGTTCTTGATGCGGATATTGGCGAAAGTGCCACGCATCATGACCTCATGATGGCCACGCCTCGCGCCATAGGAATTGAAATCGAGCCTGTCAACGCCATGGTCGCTCAAATATTTTCCGGCGGGCGATGAAGCCTTGATATCGCCAGCGGGAGAAATATGATCCGTGGTGATCGAGTCAAGAAACAGGCCCAATACCCGCGCGCCAGCCACGTTTTTCACGGGGCTGGGCGTCATGCCCATGCCATCAAAATAGGGCGGGCTGGCCACATAGGTGCTTGTGCCATCCCAGGCATAGGTCAGCCCCTTGGTCACCTTGATCTTGCGCCATTGCGTGTCACCCTTGAACACGTCCTTGTAGCGCTTCGCGAAAGCCTTGCGGGTCACGTGCTTGCGGACAAAATCCGCAACCTCTTTGGCGCTCGGCCAAATATCCCGGAGATAGACCGGCTTGCCCTTTTTATCATGGCCAAGGGGTTGCGCAGTCAGGTCAACAGTGAGAGAGCCTGCCAGCGCATAGGCCACAACCAAAGGCGGCGAAGCCAGATAGTTGGCGCGCACATCCGGGTTCACCCGGCCTTCAAAATTGCGGTTGCCCGAAAGCACGGCGGCTGCCACCAGATCATTCGCCCTGATGGCATCTGAAATATTTTCAGGCAATGGCCCGGAATTGCCGATGCATGTCGTGCAGCCATAGCCCACGAGATCAAATCCCAGCTTGTCCAGTTGCTTCTGCAAGCCCGAAGATCTCAAGTATTCCGTCACCACCTGGCTTCCCGGCGCCAGGGAGGTTTTGACCCATGGTTTGGCGGTCAATCCCCTCTTCACCGCATTGCGCGCCAGCAAACCAGCAGCCATCATCACCGAAGGATTTGAAGTATTGGTGCAGGATGTGATGGCCGCAATCACCACATCACCATGACCCACATCAAAATTCGCGTTTTCAACCTTGCAGCGCTGCCCCAGTTGATCAGCCTTCCTGAATTCTTCCGCCATCACCTTGGCGAAGCCAGAAGCGGAATCGGTCAGCGTCACCTTGTCCTGCGGCCGCTTGGGACCAGCCATGGAAGGAACCACAGTGTTGAGATCGAGCGACAGCGTATCGGTGAAATCCGGGTCCGCGGATTTCGGCGTCCAGAACATGTCCTGCGCCTTGGCATATTTTTCAACCAGCGCCACTTGCGCCGCGGCCCGCGCCGTGCCCTTGAGATAGGCAATGGTTTCGCCGTTGATCGGGAAAAATCCGCATGTCGCGCCGTATTCCGGCGCCATGTTGGCAATGGTGGCCATGTCCTCCAGCGACAAATGCGCGAGGCCCGGCCCAAAGAATTCCACGAATTTCCCGACCACACCTTTTTTGCGCAGCATCTGGGTGACCGTCAGCACAAGATCGGTGGCCGTGGTGCCCTCCGGCAATTTGCCGTTGAGCTTGAAGCCAATCACTTCCGGAATAAGCATGGATATGGGTTGGCCCAGCATGGCCGCTTCCGCCTCAATGCCGCCAACGCCCCAGCCCAAAACCGAAAGGCCATTCACCATCGTCGTGTGGCTGTCGGTGCCAACCAGTGTATCGGGATAGGCATAGGTTACCGCTTTGCCCTTCACTTTATCTGTCCGGGTCCACACGGTCTTGGCCAAGTATTCCAGATTGACCTGATGACAGATGCCGGTGCCTGGCGGCACCACGCGGAAATTGTCAAACGCCCCCTGCCCCCATTTGAGGAAGGTATAGCGCTCGCCGTTGCGGCCATATTCCGCATCGACGTTTTTCCTGAAAGCGCCGGAGTTCGCAAAATAATCCACCATCACCGAATGGTCGATCACCAGATCAACGGGCGCCTGCGGATTGATTTTTGCCGGGTCTTTGCCCAAAGCCTTCATCGCATCGCGCATGGCGGCCAAGTCAACAACGGCAGGCACCCCGGTAAAGTCCTGCATCAGAACGCGCGCTGGCCTGAAGGCAATTTCCTTCTCGGCCTTGCCGCGATTGCCAAGCCACGCCGCAATGCCTTCGATATCCGCCTTGGTCACCGAACGTCCATCCTCAAACCGCAACAGGTTTTCGAGCAACACCTTCAACGAATAGGGAAGCCTGGAAATCCCCTTGAGGCCATTTTTCTCCGCCGCCTTGAGGCTGAAATAGGTGTAGCTTTTGGCGCCAACCTTGAGGGTTTTACGGGATTTGAAACTGTCGAGGGAGATGGCGGACATGGGAGGTTTCCTGTGCTGGAATTTCGCTTGCGGCTATAGCGCCTATTGCACCGCAACACAATTCCAACCCTGGAATAATACTTAAACCCGGCGCTCCACCATCATCTTCTTGAT
>JANMHO010000386.1:0-3875 GCA_031375195.1 Rhodobiaceae bacterium | reverse complement strand
TCCCCAAGCCAGTAGCATCAGAATCGCGAAAATCAGCTTCATCCGTTCATCCGTTTTGTCAGCGCCGCCACAATGCGGCGGGCTTCCTCGGGGGTTTCCCACATGGCATCGCCGGGACGGATAAAGTCTGGTTTCTGCGGCAGCAATATGTCGAGGTCTTTGGGCTCCACCGGATCAAAGGCGACGCAGGGAATTTCAAACAAGTCGGCCCACCAGCCAATGATGGGTTCCTTGGGCGCGTATGAGTTTTGCGAAAGCGCAATGTAGTCGGCGCCGTCTTCGGCGGCCTGCATGGCGGTGTGGCGAGACGCGGCGCAATAGGCTCCGACGAAGCCGTTTTTGCCGACGCGCGCACGGGCATTGGCAACGTCGGCTGTGGCCGCATCGAGGTGAATTCCGTCGCAGGCGGGATTGGCCGTGCCCAGGCTGAGAACAGCGAGGCCGAGACTTTGAAGCTTGGCGGCTGTTGCGGGCGCTATGCTTGAAGGAACGACGATGCTGGCAACGTCGCCTGCGGCACTGGCTGCGGCTGCGCAGCTCACGAGATGGTCCTCGCTCAATGCATCAGGTGCAACGAGGAACAGTCTGGGGTTTGCCATATCGGCGCGTTATTTCTCCAGCGACTTCGACCATTTGCCGGTTGCGGCGAGGGCGTTCATCTGAGCGCGGTGGGCGAGCGCGGCGCGGGCGATGGTCTTGTTCTCATCTTTCCCCATCCATGACTTCAGCGCATCGGCCTGCAGGGCGCGACCATAGGAGAAGGTGAGTTTCCACGGCAGAGGGCCGGCGGCGTTCATATAATGCAGGTGAGCCGTGGCATCCTGGCTGGATTGGCCGCCGGACAGGAAAGCTATTCCCGGCACCGCTGAAGGCACGCAGCGCTTGAGCACGATGAGGGTTTTCTCCGCCACTTCCTCGTGGCTTGCCTGGACCGCGCATTTCTTGCCGGAGATCACCATGTTGGGCTTCAGGATGATGCCTTCGAGCTTCACACTGGCATAATAAAGCTCCTGGAACTGCTCCTTCAGAACCCATTCGGTGATCCGCATGCAGGTGTCGATGTCGTGGTCGCCGTCCATCAGAACCTCGGGCTCCACCATGGGAACGATGCCGCCCGCCTGACAGATGGCGGCATAGCGGGCCAGCGCATGGGCGTTGGCGTGAATAGCGTTATGGCTTGGAAGGTTCTTGCCGATGTCGATGACGGCGCGCCATTTGGCGAATTCAGCGCCAATTTTGGCGTATTCGGCCACCCGGTCGGCCAGGCCGTCGAGGCCCTCGGTGATGGTTTCACCGGGGCAGAGGGCCATGGGCTTGGCGCCCGTATCCAGCTTGATGCCGGCAATGGCGCCGGTGGCCTTGATCATGTCCACCAGGGGCGTGCCGTCGCGGCCCTTCTGGCGGATGGTTTCATCATAGAGGATGACGCCGGAAATATAGGCTTTCATGGCGTCTGTCGCGCCAAACAGCATTTCGCGGTAATCGCGGCGGGTGTCGGGCGTTGAGGGTGTGTTGATGGATTCAAGGCGCTTGCCGATGCTGCCGGTGCTTTCATCGGCGGCGAGAATGCCCTTGCCTGCGGTGACCATGCGTTGGGCGATGTCGGCCAGCTTGTTCTTGTTCGTTGTCATTATGGGTTTCCTCTCCAGGGCTTTGACGCCGGGCAGCGATTTTCCCTCAAGCCATTCGAGGAAGGCGCCACCGGCTGTTGAAATATAGGTGAAATCCTTGGCCACGCCCGCATGATTGAGGGCCGCCACCGTATCGCCGCCGCCGGCGATGGAGGCGACCTTGCCGGATTTGGTGAGCTGGGCCACCAGCTTGGCGCAGGCAATTGTCGCGGCATCAAAGGGGGCCACCTCAAAGGCCCCGAGGGGCCCATTCCAGACGATGGTTTTGGCCGCGTAAAAAGTCGACTGGATGGTGGCGATGGTTGCCTTGCCCACGTCGAGGATCATGTCGTCGGGTTCGACCTGGGTGATGGATACATTGCGGCTGGGGGACTTGGCCTTGAATTCCTTGGCCACCACCACATCGGTTGGCAGGATCAACATGCAACCTTTGGACTTGGCCGTGGCCATGATTTCCTTGGCCGTTGCCAGCAGATCATGCTCGCACAGGGATTTTCCCACATTGAACCCTTGCGCCGCCAGAAAGGTGTTGGCCATGCCGCCGCCAATGACAATCATGTTGGCGTGGCTTGAAAGATTTCCAAGCAGCTCCAGCTTGCTGGAGACCTTGGCGCCACCCACCACAGCCACCACCGGGCGCTTGGGATTTCCGAGCGCCTGTTCGAGGGCTTTGAGCTCGGCTTCCATGGCGCGGCCGGCATAGGCTGGAATGGTGTGGGCGATGCCCTCGGTTGAGCTGTGGGCGCGGTGCGCCGCCGAGAAGGCGTCATTCACAAAAATATCGCCGAGGCTGCCAAGCACCATGGCGAAGTCCGCGTCGTTTTTTTCCTCGCCCGGGTGGAAGCGGGTGTTTTCCAGCAGCACGCATTCGCCGGGCTTCACCTTCACGCCCGGCTTCGAAAGCCAATCGGTGGACACGAATTTCACCGGGCGGCCGAGAATTTTTGCAAGCGCCGGTGCCACGGGCTTCAGGGACATTTCGGGCACCACCTTGCCCTTGGGCCTGTCAAAATGGGCGAGCACAATGACGGCGGCCTTCTTGTCCAGCAATTCGCGCAAAGTTGGCACCACGCGCTCAATGCGGGTGGCGTCGGTGACCTTGCCCTTTTCAATGGGCACATTGAGATCGACGCGGATTACCACGCGCTTGCCCTCCACGCTGGCATCGTCGAGGGTGTTAAACTGTGGCATGGTTTTTTTCCCCCTACCTCTTCGCAGCCTTGATGACTGTCTTGGCGGTAATTCCGAAGTGTTTGTAGAGATCTTCGGCCGGCGCTGAAGCGCCGAAGGTATTCATGCCGACGAAGACTCCGTCGTTGCCGATGAAGCGGTTCCAGCCCTGGGCCACGCCGGCTTCGATGGCGATGCGGATTTTTTCCGCGCCGAGCAGTTTTTCCTTATAGGCCTTCGATTGTTTCTCGAAGAGTTCCATGGACGGCACGGAAACCACGCGCGTTGGCGTTCCGGCCTTGTCGAGCGCCGCCTTGGCCTCCATGGCGATTTCAACTTCGGAGCCGGAGGCGAAAATCACGGCTTTGGATTTTTTCACCGAGGGGGCGATTTCATAGGCCCCGAGGGCGCAGAGGTTTTTGGCCGAATAGGCAAGACGGGCGGGCTTCAGCTTTTGCCGGGTGAGGGCCAACACAGCTGGACCTGTGGCGTTTTGCAGGGCGAGTTGCCAGCATTCGGCGGTTTCAACCGCATCGCAGGGGCGGAAGGTGCGCAAGTTTGGAATGACGCGGAGCGCTGCCAGGTGTTCGACTGGCTGGTGGGTGGGGCCGTCTTCGCCGAGACCGATGGAATCATGGGTCATCACGAAGATGGAGCGGATTCCCATGAGGGCCGCGAGCCGGATGGAGGGGCGGCAATAATCGGTGAACACCAGAAATGTGCCGCCATAGGGAATGACGCCGCCATGGAGCGCCATGCCGTTCATCGCGGCGGCCATGCCGTGTTCGCGGATGCCGTAATAGACATAGCGGCCGCCATAGTCGGCGGCGTTCAGGGGTTTCAGGTCTTTTGACTTGGTGTTGTTGGAGCCGGTGAGATCAGCCGAGCCGCCGATGGTTTCGGGAACCGCCGCATTGATCACGTCGAGGGCGTTCTGCGATGAATTGCGGGTGGCGATCCAAGGCGGGTTTTTGGCCAGTTCCTTCTTGTAATTGGAAATGACCTCGTCGAAGTTGGCGGGCAAGCCGCCGGATGCGACGCGGGAGAATTCAGCCTTGTGGGCGGAGCCTGCCA
>JANMHO010000382.1:0-4474 GCA_031375195.1 Rhodobiaceae bacterium | reverse complement strand
GCGATGCTCATATTGGCGCGCAACTCCTGCAGCGGCGTGGGATTTTCAGTCAATACCGGGACATACCAGTCTTCCGCCGTGGCTGACGGAAGCTCCACGGTGACATTCTGGCCGTCGCCCACATTCATGTTCATCTGGAGGCCAGTCATGACAGACTTGCCCACTTTGATGATGCCATCTGCTTCGGCCCCGATATTTTCGAATGAAATTGCCTTGACGGTATAATTTATCTGGGGCCCGCCAGCCATGGCGGCGTAACTGACCGCCATGTTGGAAATCGTAATATTTCCGCTCGAATCGGTCTCAAGCTTCTCGTAGGTGGGCTTGACATTGATCTGCTTTTCCAAATTCCCAAAAAGCGCGGCCACAACCGGCGGCAAATCCTCCGCCCTTGCTGGAATTGTGAAAGCGGATGTGGCCAGCAACACAAGCAGCGTGGCGCGGAAGGTGGATTTCATGGGCAATTCTCCTTTGCAGAGGTCGTTTCTATCAAGTTTCACCGCCCAGGCAAAGGCAAACGCTAAATGCCCCGAATTTTGTTGATGAATCGGCAAGAAGTAGGTATTTTTGTGTCAACCAAATCAAGGAAAGAATATCCATGAAAAAACTCCTCACAGCAGCGCTTTTCATGCTGCTGCCCTTTGCGATCATGCCGCTGCCTGCCTATTCAACGGTGTCGCAGACACCGGAAGAAGTTCTTTTGATCAAGAAAAATAAAAAAGCTGAGCTTGCTGCCGAAGCGGTCAAGAAGAAAGCCGGACAGAAAGCCGCCAAGAAGCGCGACTGCGGAACCTTTATGCAATGCCTGTTTGGAAAGTCCGGTGGCGGGAATTCGCGATACGCATCGCTGAAGGACAGGGGCCTCAGCCGCAAGTCCAAGCGCCGGATTGTTGATTGGGACGAAGCGAATTATGCGCCGGGCACGCTGATTGTGCGCACGCCTGAAAGAGCGCTCTATTATGTGCTGGAAGATGGCGAGGCCGTGCGTTATTCCATAGGCGTTGGCCGCGAGGGTTTCCAATGGAGCGGCAATTCCCGCATTGTGGCCAAGCAGGAATGGCCGGACTGGCGGCCGCCGCCGGAAATGATCAAGCGCGAGGCGGCCAAGGGCCGTATCTTGCCAGAGATGGTGGATGGCGGGCCGGGAAATCCATTGGGCGCGCGCGCCATGTATATCGGCGGCACCATTTACCGCGTTCATGGCACAAATGACGAGCGCTCCATCGGGCAAGCGATGTCATCTGGCTGCATCCGCATGATGAACGCCGACGTAATTGATCTTTTCGAGCGCGTGAAGGTTGGCTCGCGCATTTACGTCTACCAATAAGCGCAACGGACATGAGGAAAGGCCGCAAATCTGCGGCCTTTTTTGTTTGCAGTCTGCGGCCTTTTTTGTTTGCAGTGAGCGCCCCCAAAAAGAATTGACCCCGGAGGCGGTGCCGTCCGGGGTCCAATCCTAGAAACTTTACAAAGGAAGAACTAGATCTTCTTCTTCTTCGCGGCCTTCTTGGCTGGTTTCTTTGCAGGCTTCTTCGCAGCTTTCTTAGCGGCCATGATATTTTCTCCTAGAGTTTTGTTGTTAGTGCCCCACAACGCAGGCTAGTCCAGTACACTAACGATCGTTCATACATTTTTATTTGTAGTCGCCATCGTTATTGACAAGTCTTTTGAACCCGATTGTGTGATTCGGCAATATGCCGTCAACATCTTGTATATCGAACGAACTTTCCTAACAACTGGTAAACGAGCAGTCCGCAAGGCATATCGTCCGTATACGGACGGATACTGTTAAATACGCGCGCAGCCCCATGAATTCAGCAATTCCAAGCTTCCTCCGTGCACGGACAGAATGGCTTTTTTGGCGCCGTGCGGCGGGATTTGTCCACAAATTTATTTCCTCGACGCCGGCCCGCCGGAAAAATAATTGTTGAAAAAGTGACGCGGCGAGACCGAATCTTGAAAATGAAATGAAAATTTGAGCGACTCGACGATGGTGCGCGTGGTGGTTCCTGTCGAGGTCCAATTCAATTTGAATGATGAATTGATGAAAATATCAGGCACCTCGGCAATCACTCATTGGTCTCTTTGATCGGACAGTGGCGGACTATCCGTCATTCCGGCAGAAGCCGAAATTTTTCAGTTGTTGGCAACGTGACAATTCAAAACTATTGCAAACTGTAAGCAGACTCCGGCTTTCGCCGGAATGGCAATTTTTGATGGGCGGTGCTGCTGCTGATGAGAGCATGTATCAAAAATAATGGCCGGAATTTCTCCCGGCCATCATCTTCAAACTCACACCTGCCTACGAACACCCGCTCGTTGATCCGCAGGAGTTGCATTTCAGGCATGTGCCATTTCGAACCAGCGTGAAGTTTCCGCATTCGCCACAGCTGTCGCCTTCATAGCCTTGCAGGCGGGCCTGGGCGCGTTGGTCCATGGTGGTTGTGGCAGGCGCCGCTGGCTCATAGACATAAGCAGCAGACGATTCCGCCAAGGCAAGCGAGCCAACAGAAACCGATTCCGCCGCGCGCATCTGCAATGCGAGAGCAGGGGACGCTGATGCAGTGACACCTTGCGGCATCACCACCACGTTCGACAGGTTCTGCTTGCGCACAAAGCCTGACGACAAATATTTCTGCGCAGGAACCGAAGCCGGAGCCTTTGGTTCATCCGTGCCAACACCCTTGCCAAGCGCGTCAAAGCCCATCTCGGAAGCTTCGACATGGGCGAGGTCATTGCGGCCGAGGTAAGAGACAGCGAGCTCGCGGAACACGTAATCCAGAATGGATGTGGCGTTCTTGATGGACTCGTTGCCCTGCACCATGCCCGCCGGCTCAAACTTGGTGAAAGTGAACGCATCCACATATTCCTCCAGCGGCACGCCATATTGCAGGCCCACCGAGACAGAAATCGCGAAGTTGTTCATCATGGCGCGAAGGGCGGCACCTTCCTTGTGCATGTCGATAAAGATTTCGCCAAGCTTGCCATCGTCATATTCGCCAGTGCGGAGATAGACCTTGTGGCCTCCCACAACGGCTTTCTGTGTGTAGCCCTTGCGGCGTCCCGGCAGCTTGTCGCGGCCCCGGGCGATTTCAATGACCTTCTCGACGATGGTTTCGATGCGCTGGACCATGGGCTTGGCCATCAGGCCCTCAACCGCATCTTCGCCTTCGTCCGCATCATCGGCGATAAGCTGCGATGAGAGCGGCTGCGAAAGCTTGGAGCCGTCGCGGTAAAGCGCGTTGGCCTTGACGCCCAGCTTCCATGACAGCATGTAAGCCGCGTTGCATTCCGCAACGGTGGCCTCGTTCGGCATGTTGATGGTCTTGGAGATTGCGCCCGAGATAAACGGCTGGCTCGCCGCCATCATGCGAATGTGGCTTTCAACCGAGAGATAGCGCTTGCCCAGGCGGCCACACGCGTTGGCACAATCGAACACCGAAAGATGCTCGTCCTTGAGGCCCGGAGCGCCTTCCAGCGTCATGGCCCCGCAGACATGGATATTGGCCCTGTCGATATCGGCTTTCGAGAAGCCGATGAAGGAGAGCAGGTCAAAGCCGTAGTCAACGAGTTGCTCATCGCTGATTTTCAGCACCGACTTGCAGAAATCCTCGCCCAGCGTCCATTTGTTGAACACGAACTTGATATCGAAGGCGGAAGCCAGGCCGGATTCAATCTTCTCAATCTGCTCGTCACCAAAACCCTTGGCGCGGAGTTGCGCGTGGTTGAGCGCGGGAGCATCCTGCAGTGTGCCAAGGCCAACGGCGTAATTGATGATTTTCTCAATCTGCGTGGCGTCATAGCCCAACGTGCGAAGCGCCTCGGGAACCGCCTGGTTGATGATCTTGAAATAACCGCCGCCAGCCAGCTTCTTGAACTTCACCAAGGCAAAATCCGGTTCAATGCCCGTGGTGTCGCAATCCATCACCAGGCCGATGGTGCCCGTCGGCGCCACAACAGTCGCCTGCGCGTTGCGGTAGCCGTGGGCCTCGCCGAGTTCCACCGCCAGATCCCAGGCTTTGCGCGCATGCGTTATGAGTTCATGCTCGGGGCAATCGGTTTCATCGAGTGGCACGGGAGCAATCTGAACGCCCTCGTAGCCCACTGCAGCGCCATAGGCGGCGCGGCGATGATTGCGCATGACGCGCAGCATGTGCTCGCGGTTCTTGGCAAAGCCGGGGAAGGGGCCAAGCTCCTTCGCCATCTCGGCTGATGTCGCGTAGGAAATGCCCGTCATGATGGCCGAGAGGGCACCGCAAATCGCGCGGCCCTGATGGCTGTCATAAGCGATGCCATTGGTCATCAGCAATCCGCCGATATTGGCGAAGCCCAAGCCAAGGGTGCGGTAGTCGTAGGACAGCCTGGCGATTTCCTTGGACGGGAACTGCGCCATCAACACGCTGATTTCCAGAACCATGGTCCACAGCCGAACCGCGTGTTCATAGGATGAGACATCAAACTTCGCTGTCTCGTT
>JANMHO010000381.1:0-2672 GCA_031375195.1 Rhodobiaceae bacterium | reverse complement strand
GCAAAATGATTTCCCATGTGATCTTTGATTGCGATGGCGTGCTCATCGACAGCGAAGTCATTTCCATGGATGTGGACATTGCCCTGCTGGCCCAGAGCGGCATTCACCTCACAGCGGCAGACATGCACCGCCGCTTTGTCGGCACCACCTTTGAAGACATGGTGAAGCAGGTTGAGCAGGAATTTGGCGTGTCCTTGCCACGTGATTTGAGCGCGCGCAAAGACGATCTCATGCTGGACCTCTATCGGCGTGAGATCAAGCCCGTCACCGGTGTTCTTCCCATGCTGCGGACACTGGGTCTTCCCAAGAGCATCGGCACCAATGGTCCGCGCCACCGCGCCCTCGAAGCCTTGAAAATCACCGGGCTTGAACCCTTCTTTGGCGACAGGCTGACGACCTTTGAGGATGTTAAATTCGGCAAGCCGGCGCCCGACATCTATGCGTTGGCCGCCTTTCGTGCCGGGTTTGCGCCAGGTAAATGCGTTGTGGTGGAAGACAGCGTGACGGGAGCAACAGCGGCGCTCGCCGCTGGCTGCCACGTGATTGGCTTCACAGGAGTCACGCATGACGCGAGCGCCAAGGCTAACGCTTTGAAACAATTAGGGGTTTATAACGTTGTTGACGACATGGGCACATTGCAGGAAACCATTGCTGCGATAAAAGCTTGACATGCTGCGCTGCAACGCGCATATGCCGGTCCATCGACCCGGCCAAATAAGAATAACGTGAGGTAGCTCCAAAGCTGCTGTTCCGGCCAGGCACCGAAAATATCCGAACACTCCTTTCACGTGGGATCTGTTTAAGCACAGAGCCAGTATCATTTTGCGATTCCCGCGAAATGGTCTCTCGGACATGGCCTGCGCTTTGCCCACATCTGTCCGAAACAGAAAGAACTACACACAGTGAATTCATTTTCAGAACTCAACCTCTCAGCCCCCCTTCTCAAGGCAATCGCCGCTGAAGGTTACGACAAGCCAACCCCCATCCAGGCCCGCGCCATTCCTGAACTCATGAAGGGCCGCGATCTCTTGGGCATCGCCCAGACCGGCACCGGCAAAACCGCAGCCTTCGCGCTCCCCATTCTTGAGCGCCTGTCCCATTCAACCGCGCGCGTGGCGAAAAACTCCTGCAAGGTTCTAGTGCTCTCGCCTACCCGCGAACTCGCGTCCCAAATCGGTGAAAGCTTCAAAACCTATGGCCGCAATCTGAAGGTCACCCGCGCGGTGGTTTTTGGCGGCGTCTCCATCGGCAAGCAGATTGATATCCTGCGCGGCGGTGTTGATGTTGTTGTGGCAACCCCTGGCCGCCTCGTTGATCTCATTGAACGCCGCGCGCTGACGCTGGCCAACGTCGAAGTCCTCGTCCTTGACGAAGTGGACCAGATGCTTGATCTCGGCTTCATCCATGCCATTCGCAAGATCACCGGCATGCTGCCGAAGGTGCGTCAGAATCTTTTCTTCTCGGCCACCATGCCGAAGGAAATCGCCAACCTTGCAAGCGGCCTCTTGACCAACCCTGTGCGCGTTGAAGTGGCGCCAGTCGCCACCACCGTGGACCGCGTGAACCAAAGCGTCATCCACGTCGACCAGGCCAGCAAGTTGAAAGTGCTGGTCGACATTCTCAAAGACAACAACATGACCCGCACCCTTGTTTTCAGCCGCACCAAGCATGGCGCCGACAAGATCATGAAGGGCCTGTCCACTGCGGGTTACACAGCGTCCGCCATTCACGGCAACAAATCCCAGGCCAACCGCGAGAAGGCGCTTGCCGGATTCAAGGCCGGCAAGATTCTTGTGCTGGTCGCAACCGACATCGCGGCGCGCGGCATTGACGTTGACGGCGTCAGCCATGTCATCAACTATGATCTCCCCCACGTGCCGGAATCCTACGTGCATCGTATTGGCCGCACCGCGCGCGCCGGCGCCGAAGGCGTGGCGATTGCATTCTGCGCCGGTGACGAGCGCTCATTGCTGAAAGACATTGAGCGCACCATCAGGCAGACCATTCCGGTGGTGCAACATGCGCTGGGCAAATCAAACCTGCCGCCCGCTGAACACGAAGCCAAACGTCCCAATGGCCGCAGCACCAAGCCAGCGGGCCAGAAGAAACAGTGGAACCCAGTAGGCCGCGAGCAGCACAAAGGCAACCGCAACCACGGCGGCGGCAACAATGCTCCAAAACGCAACAATGGTGGCAAGCCATCCTGGATGCAGGAAATCAGCGGCGCGAAAAACGACCGCAGGCCAGTAAGGGTCGGCGAATAACACCGTCCCCCTCATGCTGAGGTGCTTGCGCGAAAGCGCAAGCCTCGAAGCACGTGCTTCCGCATCCACCAACCCTTCGAGGCATGGCCAAAGCCATGCACCTCAGGGTGAGAGGAGTCGAAAAACCTCTCTCATCATGCCCGCGCTCGACGTGGGCATCTTCTTTTGTGAATAAACTATCTACCAAACTCTCCATGGTCGGGCTTCGACCCGACCAACCAGACTTCGCACATCCAGTAAAATCTGGGTCATCGGCTCAAGGCCGATGATGGAGAGTTTGAGGGAAACAAAAAGCCCGCGATCATCTCGCGGGCTTTTCAAATTCATCCGAATAAAAAAATTTACAGCGCGCCCTGCAGCGCCTTCAGGTGGTCCAGATTTTCCTGGGCCTTGCGCTTGGCTTCGGCG
>JANMHO010000329.1:0-7225 GCA_031375195.1 Rhodobiaceae bacterium | reverse complement strand
GGGCAGGCAAGCCACGCCATGCTCTATTCCTTTGGGCCAGTCCATTGGCATGACCTGGGATTTGACAAATTTACGATCGGGTGCTTCTGGGCGATTTCGATTGCAGCTGAGGTTTTGCTGTTCGGGTTTTCGCAGAATTTGGTCAATCGCTTTGGCGCAATAAATCTCATCATCATTGGCATTTCGGGTGGCGCATTCCGCTGGATCATTGGCATTTCGGGTGGCGCATTCCGCTGGCTGGCGATGGCGAATGATTTCGGTCTGGGCATCACATTTTGCACGCAAGCGCTGCATGCGGTGTCGTTTGCAATGCTGCATCTGGGGGCCATGCATTATATCCGGTTGAATGTTCCTTATGGCTTGCGGAATTCAGCGCAGGGGCTTTATGCGGCGATGTCCGGCGGTGTGGCCATGTCGGTGGTCATGGGATTGACGGGCTTGCTGTATGAGCATTTGCACGGAGGGACCTATCTGGCGATGGCCGGAATTTCACTGGTGGCCATGAGCTTTGGCCTTGCCCTGAAGCGGCTCAGCCCCACAAGTCAGGCGTTGACGGATACATGAGGCTGTTATCGAATGTAATGCTGGGGTTGCGATCCCGCACCAACAGCAGGGGGCCATCGAGATCAATGACGTGGGCGAATTGCGCCACCAGCATGGCAGGCGCCATGGCAAGCGATGTGGCCAGCATGCATCCAACCATGATTTTCATGTTCAGTTCATTTGCAGCTTTTGCCAGCGCCAAGGCCTCGGTGAGCCCACCGGTCTTGTCCAGCTTGATATTGATGGCGGAATATTTGCCTATAAGTTTATCGAGATCGGCCTTGTCATGGACTGACTCATCGGCGCAGATTGTCACGCTGTGTTGAAAGTCCCGCAGTGCTTCGTCATCGCCTGCGGGGAGGGGCTGCTCAACAAGTTCGACGCCGACTTCCATGCATGTGACGAGAAGCTCCGGCAATTGATGGGGATGCCAGCCTTCGTTGGCATCCACGATGAGGCGACTCTTAGGGGCAGCGCCGCGGATGAGCCTTAAGCGCTTAACATCATCTTCGCGCCCGAGTTTCAGTTTCAGCAGTGGAAGATGCGCGGCGTTAGCGGCGGCTTCGGCCATCGCTTCCGGGGTGTCCAGGCTCAAGGTAAATGCTGTGACCAGTGGATGGGGCTGTTTCAGCAGGGCAAGTTGCCAGACTGGCTTGCCCGTGCGCTTTGCCTCCAAGTCCCACAAGGCGCAGTCCAGGGCGTTGCGCGCGGCACGGGGCGCGAGAAGCTTGGCGATATCGCCATGATTAATGCCGGCCTCAATTCCGGTTCTCGCAGACTCGATGGATGCAGTCACGCCTTCCACAGTTTCATTGTAGCGCGGGTAGGGAACGCATTCACCACGGCCCGTGTGCTCACCCTGCCGCAGGGTTACGACTACGACTTCGGCCGTTGTCTTGCTACCGCGCGAGATGGTGAAATTTCCGGCAATGGGCCAAGACTCATGGGCGACCGTCAGATTTATCATGGACCGGGTTAGGTGGGCGAAATACGTCCGCTGGCTTCTGCCAACATCACGTATATCTTGCCCGACTCGGATCCAAGGCAGGCCTCAACCAACTGGTTCCCCTTGGGTGCATCGGAGACCGTATCAAGCAGGCGCTCGAACAGGCGGACATACGAATCGACGCGTGTCCGCACCGCGCGGTCATCTTCATAGTTTGCGCCAATGGACTTTTCCAACTTCTTGCCCCGACCCTCGAACAAATGCCGCGTATAGACATCTTTTTCATTCTTGTTGTAGCGCTTTTCCAGACTGTCCGGCAGTCCGTCCTCGAGCACTTCCACAATATCCCTGGCGACTGTGTTGAGCTTTTGCGTCAGGTTTTCTATCTCCCGCTGAATGCCCTTGCTGTCGGCCGCAGGCACTGGAGCCGGCACCTTGGTTTCAAGACGCTCGATGGCTTTTTTCAGGGCGCTGGACGTTCGGGTTACGGGAGCTTGGAACGTGGCGCCCTCAGATTTTCCCGTGTTGGGCTCCTTTGCACTTCGCTGGGACGTGAAGCCCGGGCCGGAAAAATCGGTGACCCCGGTTTGCCGCTTGACCACATCTGCCAGCGAGTTGAGCGCCGCAATCTGATCGGCCACAACGCGGCGCATGGCGTCGGCATTGGTTTTCGTTTCCTCCGGCAAATCGAAGATCGCGCGCTTGAGATCAGAGCGGGCGCTGTCAATATCCTTGACCACCTGCTGAGCGGTCATGCGCATGTCCTGAGCGGTCTGCTGGAAGTCGCTCGCGGTGGATGACAACATCTCGTTCATAGACGCCATGGCGCGTTCATGCTGCTCGCGCAGCACGCGCGAGGCCTGCGTAATCTGGCCACCGGAACTTGCCTCAAGTTTGCGAACTTCCTGCTCCAAATTGACGATTGCCATGGTGGTTTGCTCAGCGATAATCCGGCTGATGTCTTTCGAGCGGGCTTCCGCCGCTGCCAGAGATTCCTCAATGAGGCTCATATAGCTCGTCATGACCACATCGACATCCTGGGCGCGCTTTGCGGCATCATCGATCAGGCTGTCGAGAGCGCTCTTGCGGCTGATGAGAACGCGTTCCATTTCATTGTTGAACTTGTCGATGGATTTTTCCACCAGATCAGACACATCCTCCAGACGCTCCGAAATTTTGCCGCCAGTGGTTTCGAGTTTGCCGGTGAGCTGCATTGAAATGCTCTCAAGACGATCGTCCAGCGAGGTTGCCGCGGTTGAAAGCTGATCAGACAAATAGATGTTGGCCGTTTCAACATGCTTCGAGAATTTGCGATGCGCCTCATCCAGGCTGCTGTTGGATGCGGTGGCAGCAGCGTCGAGTTCCTTGGCGGCCTTATCAATGCGGTCAACCAGAAGCCCGGACTCCCGTTCAAAACGGCCGCTGATCTGCAGTGTGGTATGCCCCAGCCCATCGGCAAATGCCTCGCTGGCTTTGCCAAGGTCAGCCATCACCTGGCTGCCGGCGTTGTCAAGGAGTTCAGCAAACTTGGCGCTGGTTCCCTGCAACCTTCCCGAAATCTCGCTGATTCTTGACCCCAGCTTGGTTTCGGTTGTCGCCAGGAGATCGCCAAGCTGGCTCGAAGACGTGTCTATCTGCTTGGTGAGGATGGTTGTGACTGAAACCACCTTGTCTGTAATCGAATCCGAAGTGTCGACCAGTCTTGCCGTAATCTCGGTTGAGGAGTGCTGCAGCAATGAATACAGATCTTCGCGGGCCGTGTTGACTTTCTTGACGAATTCGCCGGAAATGCTGATGAGCTTGTCGGTGACCACGCCGCCTGAGCCTTCAATGTTCTGGGCAAGGGCAATGCCCGAATCCTGCATCTGGCGGCCGACGATGTCGGAGGTTTCTTTCAAGTGAGAAGAAATTGTGCCGCTGGTTGTGACCAGCAGGTCATTGATGTTGGTGCTGGTCAGTTGCAACTGATCGACAACCTGCGAGCCGACGTTTTCCATGCGGGCGTAAACACCTGTCGTTGCCTCTCCAAGCCTGGCGCTTATCAAGTCGGTCTTTTGGGCGATCTCACCGAAGAGGCGATTGGTGGTTTCTTCAACCTTGCCCGCCAGGCCTGAGCCAGATGCCGTCAATTGGGTAAGCAGCTGGTTGGCCGATTGGTCCATGCCAGTCAGGAACTGCAGGCTGGTTGACGACATCCGGCTAGTCAATTCGGTGTTGGCGCGTTCAACCTTATCCAGGTAGTCCTTGGCAACGTCCTGCAGCCCGTCGGTTACATGACTGCGGCTTTGTTCAATCATCTGGGCGGCATCAACGCCGGAACGCTCGATAAGAGACGCTACCTCAGCGGAAGTCGCCTTCAGATGATAAGTGATGTTGCCGCTGGAATTTTGCACGACGTCGGACATTTCGGCAGCAACCTGCTTGATCTGATCGATCGACGTGGCTGAGACGCGGTCTATTGTGTGGCTGAGCTCGAGATTTACGCCGGTGAGATGTTCAACGCTTTGCTTGAGCAGTTGCACGACGTTGGTTTCCATGCCCTGGACATTCTTGCCAAAATTCGTGGTTTCCGAGTTGAGGTGACCGGCGGCGGAAGAAAGCGTTTGAATCTGGTCCTGCAAGTGGCGGGAGAACGTTTGCAACTCACCCACAAGCATTCCGGACATGCGCTCCATCTGCGCCGTCTGGCCGCCAATTTCATCGCCAGCGATCGAGGCGCGAGAAGACACTTCATCGATTGTGCGGGTCAGTTCTATCGTTGAGGTTTTCAGGCCCTGTTCAAGCCTTGAAAGAATTGCCTCCGCATTGTTGATCACCCCATCGAGGTTCTGGGTATTGCTTTCGAGGCGCAACAGCAGGGGAGCGGATTCATTTCCAACAACCAAACCGGCCTGATGCAGCGCGGACCGCTGGTTTTCAAGGCCTGTCACGAGGCTCCGAATGCGTTCCTCATTGCCCCCGAAGGCGCGCTCGATGGCGGATATTTCCTTGTGAACTATTTCTTCCAGATCGGTCGCGCGCTGGACGGCGTGTTCGACACCACCCACCAGAAGATCAACCTCGGCCCGCACCGTTTGGGCAATAGACGTCAGGCCTTCGGTTGCGATGTCCTGGGGCTTTATCAGGCGCATGGCGGATTGCATCAGAACTTCCGAAACCAGGCGCAACTGCTGGGCGCGCCAGAGAAGAGACGCTATGGCAAACACGAAACCGATGGGGAGCACCAACTGGGCCAATATCCGGATCATTTCGGCAGGCGGCTGGCTTGCGAAAATTCCAGCGTAGTTCATTGACCACCCGAATACCCAGATGGCCGTCAACAGAATTGCAACAGCATAGGCGCTGTATGATGGCTTGCGATGCAGTTTTGCCATCAACCGGGACGAAACAGGATCATTCTCGTTGGCGGGACGACTGCGGACTGATGAAACGTCTTGCGGGGCGGCTGACCTTATGTCCGGATGCCGGTCAACTGGCCGTTTGTCCCTGCGACGCGTATCCACTGTTCCATTTGCCATACTTAATTACCCACATTCTTCATTGTTGCCCAGCTGGCGTCCCAAATCCGGCTGAGAAATCAAGGTTGGCGAATAATCCGCGCCGTGACCGCAGATTGGCCCCATCCACCCTTAACCATATGTTTACCATAACTGATAGAGCGCTGGGATTGAACCAGTACTTTGCTTGCCAACAACTTTAATTAAAGATTTGGTTAAAATCATGGATCAAATTGAATAGATTCACAAAATTCCATGTTTACCCGCAGGCTTTAACCTTGTTCAGGCAGTTTGATGAGTTTGATGTCCCACATCGGGGCAGGGCAGGGTATATTGGCACGGCAGCAGAGGGTTACCGCGAAACAATCCGGTGGCGCTGATGGCGTTCTTGATCATGCGCATTTGTCGCGTTACACTCTGGATGATGCCGGCCTCGAGCGGGAAATTGTCGGCCTTTTCCTGATACAGCTGCCCATACTGCTGGACAGGCTCCTGCGGGCAAACTCTCTTGAGGAATGGAAATTTGCATCCCATGCGCTTAAGGGTTCATCTGTCGCCATTGGCGCGTGTAAAATAAATGCCTTGGCCAGGCAGATGGAGGCTGGTGAAGTTTTTCAACACCTCAGTCAGCGCCGGAAACTGCTGACTGAGCTTAAAAAGGCCGCACGGGAATTTGAACAGCTGGCCCAAAGACTTTACCGACACTGAACTTGCCTTTCCATTCTTTATATCCTATGTAGCGTTCGATAAAACGAACAACATATTTCGAGCGCGTAAAATGGCAAAAGTCACCTTTATTCTTTACAACGGCATAGAACAGACCGTTGACGGCATTCCAGGCATGAGTGTCATGGAGGCTGCGGTGAAGAACATGGTGCCGGGGATTGACGCGGATTGCGGTGGTGCCTGTGCGTGTGCCACCTGTCATGTCTATCTGGAGCCCGAATGGCAGGGCAAGGTTGGGAGCCGCGCCGCCATGGAAGAAGACATGCTGGATTTCGCCTTTGACGTTCAGGATAGCAGCCGGCTTTCCTGCCAGATCAAGATCAGCGACGCGATCAACGGTTTGCGCGTCCGCGTTCCCGCAAAGCAATTCTGAGTTCACTGGAGTTACGAAATGTCTGAGGAAATCAAAACCGATGCCGTGATCATCGGCGCTGGCCCCTGTGGGTTATTTGCAATTTTTGAACTGGGCTTGCTGGATATCAAGTGCCACGTGATCGATATTCTCGATCGCGCTGGCGGCCAGTGTGCGGAGCTTTACCCGGAGAAGCCAATTTATGATATTCCAGCGCTGCCAATTGTAACGGGCGCTGAACTCACCAGCCGCCTGATGGAACAGGCCAAGCCGTTTCATCCACACTACCATTTCAACCAAATGGTGACTGAGCTTATCAGGCATGGCGACAATGATTTTGAGTTGAAGACCGATGGCGGACTTGTGTTCCGCTCAAAGATTGTGGTAATTGCCGCTGGCGGCGGCTCATTCCAGCCCAAAAAACCGCCCATTCCCGGCATTGACGCCTATGAGGGCACCTCAGTGTTTTACTCCATCAAGAAAATGGAAGCGTTTCGCGGGCGTGATATCCTGATTGTGGGTGGTGGTGATTCAGCCTTGGACTGGGTCAATAATCTAGCACCGATTGCCGGCAGCATGACATTGCTGCACCGACGTGACGAGTTTCGCGCTGCACCTGACAGCGTCAACAAAATGCGCGAATTGGTGGCGCAGGGCAAAATGCAATTGAAGCTGGGTCAGGTCACCGGTTTAACGGGTGACGCTGGCAATTTGCAGTCAGTGCAGGTGAAAGGCATTGATGGAACCGCCCTTGATATCAGGGCCAATACCCTTTTGCCGTTTTTTGGATTGACCATGAAGCTTGGGCCAGTGGCCAATTGGGGGCTTAATCTCGATCAAAACCTGATCCCGGTTGACACGGAAAAGTTTGAGACTTCCACGCCTGGCATTTTTGCCATTGGCGACATCAATCATTATCCTGGAAAGCTGAAGCTCATTCTTTCGGGCTTCCATGAGGCGGCACTGCTGGCGCAGCAGGCTTTCCGCTATATCAATCCGGGTGAGCGCCTGTTGTTCCAGTATACAACTTCGAGTTCCAGCCTGCAGAAGAAGCTGGGTGTGAACTAAGCTGGTTTCCTGCGGCGCAAGGTCTTGCGCTGCTGACGGAGGGCTTCTTTGCGGTTGGTCCGCCCCAGCAATTTGCGGAACGCATCGCGGCGT
>JANMHO010000337.1:0-1592 GCA_031375195.1 Rhodobiaceae bacterium | reverse complement strand
ATCAACCGTGAAGAAAACTTCCCCCGGCACCACATTGCGGCTGTTGGGCCGGTTTTCAATCAGCCCCACCGAAGCAACCCCCGGCAGATGCGCCAGCCCCACCTGATGAATGGCTTCAATCATGCGCGACGCTCCAAGCAGCGCGTTTTTCCGGAGCAGCATCGGTGTTGCCCCCGTGTGGGATTCCTGCCCCGTGACCGTCACTTCATACCAGCGCATGCCTTGCACACCCGTCACCACGCCGATCATCTTGCCCTCGGCTTCAAGGATGGGCCCCTGCTCGATATGCAATTCAAACATCGCCTGAAATTTGTGGGTGCCCACCGGCTCCGAGCCCAGATAGCCGATGCGCGCGAGTTCATCGCCCAGCTTGATGCCGTCGCGGTCTTCGCGGGAATAGGCGTAATCGGGTGTGAACACGCCCGCATAAACGCCGGAGCACAGCATCGCCGGCGCAAACCGCGAGCCCTCCTCATTGGTCCAGTTAACAATCATGATGGGTGCGTTGGTTTCATAACCCATGTCAACCAGGGTTCGCAGCGCCTCAAGCGCCCCCAGCACCCCCAGTACGCCGTCAAATTTCCCGCCCGTGGGCTGCGTATCGAGATGCGATCCCAGGGCGATGGGCAGCATGTCCTTGCGGCCCGGCCGTGTCGCGAACATGTTGCCAACGCTGTCCACCTGCACGCTGCAGCCCAGCGCCTCGCACTGCGCCTTGAACCAGTCGCGCACCTGGCGGTCTTCATCGGAAACGGTGAGCCGCTTGATGCCGCCCTTCGCCGTGCCGCCAAACCTGGCGGTCTCCATGAGCGAGTCCCACAGCCTCTGCGGATTGATCACCAGATTGGATTTGGATGTCATGGAAATTCCCTAAGCCACACGAATGTCAGTATGGACAAAATCATCGCCCTTGAACAGCAGCGGAACCCGGTGATGCCTGGCGCAGGCATAGGCGAAGCAGTCGCCCATATTCAGCGCGGCCCTGTGCCTGCCCTTGCCAAACCGCGAAAACGCGGCAACAGCGATCCCGCCGATGGATTCGTCAATGCTGACGAGAGCGGCTCCAGCCTGCTTGAGGAACTGATCAACAAGAATTTCCGCCGTCTCGACCTCACACGATTGGCTTCTGACAAGGCCCAGCACCGCCTCATAAATGGCAAGCGGTGAAACAATGACTTGCCGTGGGGGCGCAATTTTCAGTGCCAAAACTTCCCAATCCGGTTCTCTGGCAAGTACGGCGACAATCGCCGATGCATCCAGGAACATCAGATATCGCCGGAAAGTTCGTCAAAAAATGCCTTGTCTGCCTTGAGCCCCGTGGCGGGAAACTCTGCAAGCCGGTCCTGTATGGGCTTGATGCGCTCCAGGAAAGTGGCGCTCTTCTCCCTTTTCAGGTCTGCCAGCGCCAATTCCACCGCTTCACGGATTGTCTCCGTCAAAGTCTTGCCCTTGAGCTTGGCAAGCTTGCGGACAGCCTTGTCCGTCGCCGGGTCCTTCACATAAAATGTCATGGCAATTCTCCGTATATACAAAAATCTACACGGTATATACATATCTGTCAAGATTTACCGCCGCCATCTCTTGCCAGCATG
>JANMHO010000310.1:0-1917 GCA_031375195.1 Rhodobiaceae bacterium | reverse complement strand
CTTCCGCCAGAATGTAAGGCACGGCGGCAAAGCTCAGCACATTGTTGATGATCGTGGGCTTGCCAAACAACCCCTGCAAGGCCGGAATAGGGGGCTTGGGCCGCACCATGCCGCGCTTGCCTTCAAGGCTGTCCAGCATGGAGGTTTCCTCGCCGCAGATATATGCGCCCGCACCCCGGCGCACCTCTAGCGAGAAGGAATGCTCCGTACCCTGAATATGTTGCCCCAGCCACTTCGCAGCCGTGGCAATGCGGATGGCATCCTTCATGGTGTTGATGGCGTCCGGATATTCCGAGCGGATATAGACGAAGCCCTTGGTGGCGCCGCCCGCAACGCCGGCAATCGCCATGCCTTCGATCAGCATGAAGGGATCGCCCTCCATCACCATGCGGTCGGCGAAGGTGCCGCTGTCGCCTTCGTCGGCGTTGCAGCACACATATTTCTGGTCGGCCTTCACATCATGAACGGTTTTCCATTTGATGCCGGTTGGAAATCCTGCGCCGCCACGGCCCCGCAATCCCGAGTTTGAAACCTCGGCCACGATGGCAGCGCCCGTCATGGTGAGCGCTTTCTTCAAGCCTACGAAACCGCCAAGCTTCATATAGTCTTCAAGTGAAAGCGGATCAGTAATCCCGCAGCGCGAGAACGTGAGGCGTTCCTGGTTTTTGAGAAATGGAATGTCTTCGGTGAGGCCAAGCGACAATTTGTGCGCGCCGCCTTCATGGAACTTTGCGGCAAAGAGGGAGGCAGCATCGGAGGCCTCGACGGGACCATAGGCCACGCGGCCCTTGGCTGTTTCAACTTCCACCAGCGGCTCCAGCCAGTGGAGCCCCCGCGAGCCATTGCGAATAATCTGGATGTCGATGTTTTTGGCGGCGGCTTCCGCCCTGATGGCGTCGGCCACATCATCACTGCCAAGGGCGCGGGCGGCGAAATCCCGGGGCACATAAATCCTGATCATGACGCGAGCTCCGTCATCAGGGTTTCAAATTTTTGTGGGGACACCCGGCCAACCGGCCGCTCATCCACCAGCATGGCGGGTGCTGTTGAACATAGGCCAAGGCAATAGACAGCCTCCAGCGTCACCTTGCCATCAGCGGTGGTTTCCCCGAATTTGACCTTGAGGGACTTTTCAATCGCCTTGGCCAGTTCCTCGCCCTTCATCGATTGGCAGGCCTCGGCCCGGCACACCTTGACCACATGGCGGCCTGCCGGTTTACGCCTGAAATCATGGTAAAATGTCACCACGCCATGAACTTCGGCGCGCGAAATATTGAGCGCCTTGGCCAAAACGGGAAGCGAAGCCTCCGGCACATGGCCCAATTGATGTTGCAGATCATGGAGGATTTCAATGAGCGCGTCAGGCTTGTTGTCATAACGCGCCGCAATAATGCTGGCCGCATCAGGTTTCGCGCTGCGAAGCTCTAGGAGGGTGTGTTTTCCGGACATGGTCCATTATGGCAGAACCCGCCGCCAAACGCCAATTGCGGCGGGCTATGGGGTGATAGGCGGGGCCTATTGTGCCGAAGACCGGTCTGTTCGCTTATCCAAATAGCTCATTTCAACCGTGTCGTCTGGAACAGCAGCACGTTCAGCCCGCCATGGGACACAGGCCGGCTTGGGCGCGCGAACGGCAGGCCGGTGGCTTTGGCAAGCGTGGTGTCGGTTGTGATCAATCCCACGCGCCAGCCCGTGAACCTGGTCAGAAGGGTTTTCCCGAGGGCTGCGTAGAGTGCCACGAGTGGTTTCTTGTCGCCGATCCTTGTGCCATAGGGCGGATTGACGATCACCAGTCCGGGCGGCCCGGGCGGCGGGGTGAGATTGCTGACGGCATGATTCTGGAAGACCGTGAAGTCCGCAACGCCTGCACGCCCGGCATTGGCACGGCTCATGGTGATAGCGCCTGCGTCACGGTCG
>JANMHO010000304.1:0-4364 GCA_031375195.1 Rhodobiaceae bacterium | reverse complement strand
GGATTGACGATCACCAGTCCGGGCGGCCCGGGCGGCGGGGTGAGATTGCTGACGGCATGATTCTGGAAGACCGTGAAGTCCGCAACGCCTGCACGCCCGGCATTGGCACGGCTCATGGTGATAGCGCCTGCGTCACGGTCGCTGCCGAAGAAATGGTGGGCGGGCTTTACGCCCTGCGATGAATCGCGCAGACGCTTCCAGGCGCCTTCGTCGAAGCTAACAAGTTGCTCGAAGGCAAAACTCCGGGATCGGCCCGGGTTGAGCTTCGCCGCAATTTCCGCCGCTTCAATGACGAAGGTGCCAGAGCCGCACATTGGATCAACCACGGGTTCACGGCCATCATAGCCGCATTGGCGCAGGAAAAGCGATGCCATGGTTTCCCGCATGGGCGCCTTGCCGATGGCTTCCTTGTGGCCCCGCTTATGCAGGGATTCGCCTGACGTATCGATGCTGATGGTGCACAAATTGTCTTCAAAGCGGGCCATGATGCGCAACTCGGCATCGGCTGAGATGGGAGCCCCCAGTTCTTCATGGATCGCGGTTTCAATCCGCTGCGCGGCAGCGCCCGCATGATAGATGCGGGACTTCTTGCAGGTGACCTCGACCTGGACGGCCACATCGGGCACCAGGAACTGCTCCCACAGAAATTTGCGGGCGAGCTTGTCGAGTTGAGCGAGGTGGCCCGCATGAAACGCGCCGATGCGGACCAGGACGCGGCCGGCGCCGCGAATTTCAAGATTGGCCCGCCAAACCTCGGGCCACCCGCCCCGCACAGTCACGCCGCCCACAACCTGCTTGGGGTCAATGAAGCCCAAGGCCCGCACCTCGGCGCAAAGCACAGCTTCAAGGCCGGGAGGCGACACCAGAAATATCTCAAAATCATTGGCCGTGGTCATGGCGCCCGCGTAGCCCAAAAACCATCACCAATCGACAAGTTTCGGCAACGCCCTCACGCCGCCAGGCGGCTTTTTTCCTTGGCAAAGGGGCTGAGGCCCAGCCACTGCTGCATGTCGCTGGCGATGGCCTGGTCGCCCTGGATATCAAGTTCCTTCGCGTCGACTTCCCTGCGAACCGTCGTGACTCCCATCCATATCGCCGTCATGGCGCGCAGGGAACCGGTCACATAGAGATCAACCTCAAAACCGGGATCAAAATTGCACACGTCAACTTTTCCATCGGGATCAACAACCAGCCAGGTTTTTTGCCGGGCGCGGTCAACTTCCGGAAAATGAAAAAGAATTGTGCAGCGCCGCTTTGGCAGTGGCGTTGGATCAATATGGCGGCGCATGTCCCACATCAGCAATGACGGGTCGAGATTCTTGAGGGAAAGCTTTGCTTCGACCCAATGCTGGCCCCAGAACCCGAGGGCCATGACGATGGGCCGCAAATCTTCGCCAGCCGCAGTCAGCCGGTATTCAAAACCTTTTTTCACCGGCGTTTCCTGGATAATTCCGGCATCGCGCATTTCGCCCAATCGCTTTGACAGCAGCGACGGCGACATGCGGGGAACGCCCTTGCGCAGATCGTTAAAGCGCGTTGTGCCGCAAAACATCTCGCGCAGGATCAGGGGCGTCCAGCGCGAGCAGAAGATTTCCGAGGCCATGGCCACCGGGCAAAACTGCCCGTAACTTCCGTGTTCAGGCATTGTTTCCTCCACTTCAGCTTTACAGCATTTCAGGTTAGCATGAGTGCCAGGACGCCGACAGTACAGAAATTGTACTGGACGTGGGCCCACCCTAACAGCTTTGGTGCGGGGCTAGTACAGTTTCAGGACTGGATTGAATTCGCCGATTGGACCATTTTTCGGGGGACAGACACTTTTACAAAGGGAGCCCGCCATGAACACTGTGACAAAACTGAAAACCGGCACGCAACGCGATCTCGTAGCCGTGGCAAATGAATTGGGCCGCGATTTTGCCGCCCGCGCCGAAGCTGCCGCTGAGGGCGACAGCTTCGTAGCTGAAAATTATGCAGCACTCAAAACCTCAGGCCTTGTGGAAGCCGGCGTTCCAGAGGAACTTGGCGGCGGCGGCGCCGACATCGATGAACTCGCCCAGATGCTGCGGGCCATGGCCCATCATTGCAGTTCAACGGCGCTGGCCTTCGCCATGCACACCCAGCAGGTGGCAATCCCCGCCTGGCGCTGGAAGCACCAGAAGCTGGCAGCCGTCGAACCCCTGCTGAAGCGCATTGCCACGGAGAAAATCATCATCCTCACCAGTGGCGGATCAGATTGGGTGGCCGGTTCCGGCAAGGCGGAAAAAGTTGAAGGCGGCTACAAGATCACGGCGCGCAAGGTATTCGCCTCGGCTTCGCCGGTGGGCAGCCTGTTGATGACCAGCGCCGTGCTGGAAGAAAAAGGCGAAGTGCCGATGGTTCTGCATTTCGGCATTCCGATGAATTCGCCCCAGGTGCGCATTGACCCCACCTGGAAAACCATGGGCATGCGCGGCACGGCGTCCCATGATGTTGTCATTGATGGCCATGTGGTGCCCGAAGCGGCGGTGGCGCTCAAACGCAAGGCGGGTGAGTGGCATCCGCTGTTTCAAATCATAGCGACCATCGCCATACCGCTGATCTATGGCGTTTATGTGGGTGTGGCCGAAAGCGCCCGGGACGTGGCCGTCACCATGGCCAGGAAGCGCCGGCCGGACCGCCATATCACCCAGCTCGTAGGCGAGATGGATACGCAATTGCGTGGCGCGGTTCTGGCCCATGGCTCGATGTTGGAGGCCGTAAGGCGCAATGCCCCATCGGCCGGGACGGTGAATGACGTGATGATAGGGCGGCATCTGGTGGCCGGGCACGCCATCCGCGCCGTGGAGCTGGCCATGGAAGCGGCAGGCGGCGCCGCATTCTTCCGCAGCCAGGGGTTGGAGCGCCGCTTCCGCGATATTCAGGGAGCCCGCTATCATCCCATGCAGTCAGGCCCGCAAGCCGAATATGCCGGCGCCATGGCGCTGGGCCAGCCGGTTGATAAAATCTTCTGAGGCGCGTTGTGTCCAAGCTGTACGGCGAAAGCCACCGCAAGCTGCAGCGCGAGTTTGATACGGAGCGCCTCGCTGACCGGATCGAGGAACGGTTGTTCCATGAGACCATCACGCCGGACGACAAGGCCTTCATCGAGCGCCTCGACATGTTCTTTCTGGCGACGGCAGACGCGGAGGGCCGGCCCAACTGCTCCTACAAGGGCGGCGATCCCGGCTTCGTCCGCGTCCTCGACCCACAGACGCTGGCGTTCCCGAATTATGACGGCAACGGCATGTATCTTTCCATGGGCAACACCCTTGCGAACCCGGAGGTGGGCCTGCTGTTCATCGATTTCGAGAAGCAGAAGCGCATGCGGCTCAACGGAACGGCGCGGATCGAACCCGCCAGTTCCGTTGAGCCGGCTTACCCGGAAGCGCAGTTCGTGGTGAAGGTCAACGTGCGCCAGGTGTTTCCCAATTGCCCGCGCTACATTCACAAGATGCAGCTGGTGGAGCGCTCGCAATTCGTGCCCCATGCCGCGGTCACAACACCGGTGCCGGGTTGGAAGAACGCGGAATGGGCCGCCGACGTGCTGCCCAACAAAAAAGCCTAGGCCACCTTCATTTTCTTCCCCGCTGCCGCCAGCGGTGACAGCGCTTCGCGGTTGACGGCAAAAAAACATCAAACTGTGATCCGCTTCACATCGAAAGGATCCTCGCGCTGGCATGGTTCACTCATGCGGAGAGCCAATTCTTCGCAAGCGTCAAATCTGAGGAGGATACCATGCAAGCCTATACCGCCCATACCGCCTACGGCAAACCTGAACGCCAGGCAGCGATTTCAACCGTGTTCAATTGGATCAGGCGAAAACTCGATGCCCGCCGCGCCCGCCTGAACCATGCCCGCGATATTGAATATTTGCGCAGCCTGGACCGTCACTTGCTGGAGGATATCGGGGTTCATATCGCAAACCTCGGCGAGGTCACGCCGAAACTGGCAAGTTTCCATCCCCATTTCGTGGCCAGCGCGGCGATCGGCCGTTCCCTGTCGCCACCCCACACCAACTCGCGCTGAAGGGGGGCAACGCCATGGAAAACAAGTTGAATGCTGTCCTGCAACACACCCTCGCCATGTCGGTGGTCCTGGGGCTGGCTGCCGCAACCTACACGGTCACCAAAACCGACCCGCAACTGGCAACCTGCGCCGCCGAAGTCGGCTACCTCCGGCGCTGCGCGGCAGCCAAACTCTGCGGCGCCGGAGCGGCGAAAGGCGATCTGCTGGCGGGGCTCACCGCGCAAAAAGACTGGTCGCCTGCGCCGTCCATCATAGAAGTTCGAAATTGATGCGGATGCGTCAACTTTGGGATGCCCGGACGGATTGAAGGCTCATGTCAG
>JANMHO010000287.1:0-4092 GCA_031375195.1 Rhodobiaceae bacterium | reverse complement strand
GCAAGGCAGTCAGCGCCATTTAACCTCGCCCCGGTGAGGGCCATCCACTGGCCAATACGGCCCGGCAGGCGCGACAGGAACCAGCCACCGCCCACGTCGGGAAAGAGACCAATGCCCGTTTCCGGCATGGCAAATGCCGTTGACTCCGTGGCAACCCGGTGGCGGCATGGCATGGCGAGCCCCGCACCTCCGCCCATGACGATTCCATCCATAAAACAAACTGACGGCTTCCTTAATGTGAACAGCAAATGATTCATGCGATATTCAGCGTGAAAAAAACCCAGCGCCGCCCCGTCCTCATTCTGGAGACTTTCAAACAGCAGGCGAATATCGCCGCCCGCGCAGAAGCCCCGGCCTTCGCCATGGTCGATGGTTATTGCGGCAATCACCGGATCAACCTCCCACGTGTGAACAGCCGCAATGATCTTGTCGCACATGTCGCGTGTCAGGGCATGAAGCGCCTTTGGCCGGTTGAGTGTTATGCGCCCCAAGCCTCCTTCGCTGGCAATGATGACGTCATTTTCCGTCATTGCCTCAACATCTCGCGCGCGATGATCATTCGCATGATCTCGTTTGTGCCTTCAAGAATGGAATGCACGCGAAGATCACGGTAGATGCGTTCAACGGGAAAGTCCTTGAGGTAGCCATATCCGCCATGGAGCTGCAGGGCGCGGTCAGCCGCATGCATAGAGGTATCAGTTACAAAGCGCTTGGCCATGGCCGAAAAGCGTGTTGCGTCGGGGGCGCCCGCTGTAACCTTATCAGCGGCGAGATAAAGCAGTGCGCGACCTGCCTGCAATCCGGTTTCCATGTCGGCAAGCGTGAACTGGGTGGCTTGGAACCCGGCGATCGCCTGGCCGAATTGATGGCGCGCCCGGGCATATGCCACCGCTTCGTCCAGGCAGCGCTGAGCGCCGCCGAGCGAGCAGGCAGCGATGTTAATTCGCCCGCCATCAAGGGCCTGCATGGCGATGCTGAAACCCTGCCCTTCCGCTCCGAGCAGATTTTCGGCTGGCACGCGCGTGTTATCAAAATTGACTTGCGCCGTGGGCTGCGAATGCCAGCCGAGCTTGCGTTCCTGTGCTCCGAAGGAAACACCTTCCATACCCTTTTCGATGACCAGGCACGAAATCCCCTTCGCACCATCCTGGCCCGTGCGGACCATAACGAGGTAAATTTCATTCTCCCCACCGCCGGAAATGAACGCCTTGGAACCCGTGACGACATAGGACGAGCCCTCTTTCACTGCCCGCGTCTTCAAGGCTGCGGCATCCGAGCCTGATCCCGGTTCAGTCAGGCAATAGCTCGCGAGTTGCTCGCAAGCGATGAGTGACGGCAGGTATTTGGACTTGAGGGACACGCTGCCAAAACGGTCAATCATCCAGCCCGCCATGTTATGGATTGAGATAAAAGCCGAGGTAGAGGGGCAGCCATAGGCCATAGCTTCCATGATAAGGGCCGCTTCCAGCCGCCCCAGGCTCGAACCGCCTTGATCTGCGGAAACGCATATGGCACCGAAACCCAAGTCTGCCGCCGCCTTGACTGTGGCGCGCGGGAAGAAACATTTCTCGTCCCACATGGCAGCATGGGGCGTGATGGCTTCCGAAGTAAAACGGCGGGCGGTTTCCTGAATCGCGCGTTGCTCATCTGTCAAATCGAATTGCATGAACAATACCTCTGGCAGCATTATCCGCTTTTCACCGCGCGATGGAAAGGCCCCAGACTGCCCCTCGACAGTGTGAATGTAATACAATAGGCTAAACGCCAAGATGGTGCATTGAGCGATTCCGGCAATGAGTGTCATCCAATCCGCAATCTCACCGAAATCACCGGCGTTCCTCGACAACAGGGCGAGGATGCAGGCCCTTGTGGACGAAATTTCAAAAATAGCCGCAATCACCAAGCAAGGAGGCAGTGACGCCGCCCGCACGCGCCATTCTGCGCGGGGCAAGCTCCTGCCGCGTGACCGCATAGCGGCGCTCCTCGACCCTGGTTCTCCATTTCTTGAAATCGGGCTGTTTGCGGCACGCCGCGTCTACGAAGATGACCTTCCCGCCGCCGGATTGATCACAGGGATTGGCCGTGTATCAGGACGCGAATGCATGATCGTGTGCAACGATGCGACTGTGAAAGGCGGCACCTATTATCCATTGACGGTAAAGAAACATCTCCGGGCCCAGGAGATTGCCTTCGAGAATGCACTGCCCTGTATCTATCTGGTGGACTCGGGCGGTGCAAATCTGCCTAGCCAGTCGGACGTTTTCCCCGACCGCGACCATTTCGGCCGCATTTTTTTCAATCAGGCGCAAATGTCGTCCAAGGGCATTGCCCAGATAGCGGTTGTCATGGGGTCCTGCACGGCAGGTGGCGCCTATGTTCCCGCCATGTCCGATGAAGCAATTATCGTTCAAGGCCAGGGCACCATATTTCTCGGCGGCCCACCGTTGGTAAAAGCGGCAACTGGAGAAATTGTCACGGCAGAAGAACTGGGTGGAGGCAACCTTCATGCCCGCCAGTCCGGCGTTGCCGATCATAGCGCGGTGGATGACCGTCACGCGCTGCAAATCGCGCGGGCGGCAGTTGCCAATCTTGGTCTTAAGCGGGTTTCAACCCCTATAGTGCAATCATTTGAACCACCACGCTGCGATCCCGCGGAAATTGCTGGGATTGTCCCCCCGGATTTCCGCACATCCTATGACGTGCGCGAAGTGATTGCCCGCATTGTCGATGGGTCGCGCTTCGACGAGTTCAAGAGGCTCTATGGCCCCACACTTGTAACCGGCTTTTCCCATATTCACGGAATGCCCGTTGGGATAATCGCCAACGCAGGCGTGCTGTTTTCCGAATCGGCCCTCAAGGGCAGCCATTTCATTCAGCTCTGCTGTCAGCGCGGCATTCCTCTGGTATTTCTGCAGAATATCACCGGCTTCATGATCGGCCGCAAGTATGAAGCGGGCGGCATCGCCAAAGACGGCGCGAAAATGGTAAGTGCCGTCGCAACGGCTGCTGTTGCAAAAATCACCATGATAATTGGCGCCTCTTTTGGAGCCGGCAATTACGGCATGTGCGGGCGGGCCTTTAACCCGCGTTTTCTCTGGACATGGCCCAATGCACGTATCGCGGTGATGGGAGCGGAGCAGGCCGCAGGCGTGCTTGCAACCGTCAAAAGAGAAAGCGTCGAGGCGCGCGGTGGCAAATTCACAGAAGACGATGAGGCCGCAATCAAAGCGCCGATACTCGCCCAATTCGAAGCCCAAAGCCATCCGCTCTATGCTTCAGCGCATTTGTGGGATGACGGCATCGTTGATCCGGCGCGCAGCCGCGAGGTACTGGCACTTAGCCTTGCGGCCACAGTCAACGCGCCCGTCGAATCCACACGCTTTGGCGTGTTCCGGATGTGAGGCCCATGTTTGGCAAAATCCTGATCGCCAACCGGGGAGAGATCGCGGTGCGGATCGCTCGAACCGCTCAAAGAATGGGGATCAAGACCGTCGCCATCTATTCCGACGCGGACACACTAGCCTTGCATGTCCGGATGGCTGAAGAAGCCTTCAGAATTGGCCCGCCACCTGCCAGGGAAAGCTATCTCGATATAGATGCAATCATCGCCGTCGCAAGGTGCAGCGGCGCCGAAGCCATACACCCCGGTTATGGCTTTCTGTCTGAGAATCCCGATTTCGTCGAAGCTGTGGAGCGTGCGAAACTGGTCTTCATCGGCCCACCTGCCGCAGCAATCCGCGCCATGGGCCTCAAGGATCAGGCACGGATTCTGATGCAAAAGGCTGGCGTTCCAGTGCTGCCCGGCTACAACGGAGAAAATCAGGACACGGAACATCTTGCCCGCGAGGCGGCTCGCATGGGTTTTCCCATTCTCATCAAGCCAGTGGCGGGCGGCGGCGGTAAGGGCATGCACCGCGTGGACAAGCCGGACAATTTTGCAATTAGTTTGGAGGGCGCCCGTCGCGAGGCAGCCGCCGCATTTGGCAACGACCGCGTGCTCCTTGAAAAATTTCTGGGCAAGGCGCGGCATATCGAAATTCAGGTTTTTGCAGACAGCCACGGCAACACACTTCATCTCTTCGAACGTGACTG
>JANMHO010000271.1:0-11368 GCA_031375195.1 Rhodobiaceae bacterium | reverse complement strand
GTCGTGCGATTGAGAAGGCGCACGCCAAGACCTTCTTCGAGGCGTGACACAAGCTTGGAAGCCTGGCCCGAACTCATCCCCAGCCGCACCGCAGCCTTGGCAAAGCTGCCGGTCTCCATAACGGCCACAAACATCCTGTCGCAGTCCAGTCTTTCCATCACATTTTATCGCGTTGTTTATTGCGGTTTGTTTGACATAGGAACGCCTGGTGCAGCAATAGCCGGATAGACCAGAAAGTGGGTTGTGCGACCAAGCCGATGGGGAACAAGCGCGGTTTAACGGCCGGTGTGAATGCCGGACAAATTGACCAGGTGAACAACCGCGACCAGGCAGATAAAAGCACCCACAAACATCAACGGGGTGGTGGGAACCAGGGACGGGTTGATGGATTTTCGCGGGTGGCGCTCAACCCAGACCGTCGCGGCAACCAATGCGAGGCCCGCCAGCAAGGCACCGCCAGTGATTGCCAATTCAACGATATTTTGTTCTGAAATCATGGGCTTGGCGTTTGAGTTGACAGTTGCTTGTGCGGTGACTATGGTCCGGCCAAATTTCAAGGGGCTTGGCCCCATGTTTAGGTGAAGTCATGAAAGTCCGCAATTCCCTCAAGTCCCTGATCAAGCGCCACCGCGACAACAAGCTGGTGCGCCGCAAGGGCCGTGTCTACATCATCAACAAGACCAATCCGCGCTTTAAAGCCCGTCAAGGCTAATTTCATCGATTGACGAATAATTGATGCCGCGACCGGTCATTCGGGCGCGGCAGGCGTTTTCCCGGGGCGCGTTTTACGCTATGTTCAGCGCCATGTCACATTTCAGGATTCTCGCGCTCGTTATCGGTCTGTCGGTTTTTGCCCTTCCGGCAATGGCCAGGGAAGGCGATGAGGCGGGTGTTGCCGTCGAAAAACTGACACCCCAGCAGCAGCGCGAAGAATCCCTTGATGTCTTGTTCGCCAGGCTTCAGCAATCGACCAGCGAAACAATCGCCAGGGATGTTGAGCAGAAGATTTGGACCCTGTGGTCCCAGTCAGATTCGCCAACGGCGGATGTTCTGCTGGGGCAGGCGGTTGCGGCCATGGACGCCCAGGACAGCGCCTCGTCATTCGCCATCCTGGACCGCGTGATTGCGTCCTATCCAAGTTATGCGGAAGCCTGGAACAAGCGGGCCACGTTGAATTTCATGGTCGGCAAATACAAGGCCTCTCTCAGCGACATTGAAAAAGTGCTGGATCTGGAGCCCCGCCATTTTGGCGCCCTTGCCGGGCGCGGCATGATCTACAACGCGCAGGAGGAGTGGAGCCTGGCGCTCGATGCTTACCGGGATGCCCTGGCGGTCAATCCCAACATGCCATCAGTGAAGTCCGCAATCAAAGAGCTGGAAAAACGGTTGCAGGACATTTAGTCTTTTGTCGCCCGGGGTTTCCCAACCTGGGCAATGCGCAGCATGTTGGTGGCGCCGGGCTCGCCCAGGGGCACCCCCACTGTGATGATGATGCGCTGGCCTTCTTCAGCAAAGCCCTGCGAGGAGGCGAAGTCACAGGCGGTGTCGATCATGTCTTCGAGCGAGTTTGCATTGGGTGTCAAAACACAGTGTTGGCCCCAGGCGAGCGCCAGCCTTCTAGCCGTTGCGGCAATCGGGGTCAGCGTGATGATGGGAACATTTGGCCGTTCGCGGGCAACACGCATGGCGGTTGAACCGGATTCCGTGTAGCTCACGATGGCGGCGACCTGCAGGGTTTCGGAAATCGAGCGCGCTGCCGTTGAAATTGCGTCGGCTGTCGTGGGTTGCGGATCGTTGCGCTGGGAATTCATGATGCCCCGGTAGAAGCTGTCGCCCTCGGCGGACTGGGCAATTCTATCCATGGTCTCCACGGCTTTTTCCGGCCAGGCGCCTGCGGCGCTTTCGGCTGACAGCATGATGGCGTCAGCGCCTTCATAAACGGCGGTGGCGACGTCTGAAACTTCAGCGCGGGTTGGCACGGGCTCAACGATCATTGATTCCAGCATCTGGGTTGCGACGACCACGGGTTTGCCGGCGCGGCGGGCGGCTCTCGTGAGCTGCTTCTGGCGGGCGGGCACCGTTTCGAGCGGCAGCTCAACGCCCAGGTCGCCACGCGCCACCATAATTCCATCTGAATGGTGCAGGATGTCGTCGAGGCAAAGAAGGGCGGAGGGCTTTTCAATTTTTGCCATCACCCCGGCGCGGCCTGCGATGAGGCCCCGGGCCTCGATCACATCTTCCGGGCGCTGCACGAAGGACAGCGCGATCCAGTCGACTCCGATCTTGGCAGCGGCTTCAAGATCGGCGCGGTCTTTCTCGGTAAGAGCCGGTATCGGCAACAGCGTATTGGGGAGGTTGACGCCTTTGCGGTTTGAAAGGGTGCCGCCAAATATGATGGTGGTGTCGATGCGCGTGGGTGAAACGCCAGTTATTTCCACCCGCGAGCGGCCATCATTCAACAACAGAAAATCGCCAATTTTTACAGAGGCGAAGATTTCCGGGTGGGGCAGGTGAACGCGGGTCGCGTCGCCTGGCGATGTGTCCGTATCAAAAGCAAAATTGTCGCCTGCCTTGATCACGGCCTCCTTGTTTTTGAAAGTTCCGATACGGATTTTTGGCCCTTGCAAGTCGGCCAGAATGCCGATGGGGCGCTGCAGCTTCGTTTCGACGTTGCGAATGTGGCCATGGAGTTCCGCCAGCATCTCGTGGCTGGTATGGCTCATATTGATGCGGAAAACATCAACGCCCGCCACAAACAGCTTTTCAATCATTTCAGGGCTGGAGGAGGCGGGTCCCAGGGTTGCCAGGATCTTGACTTTACGATTTCTGCGCACGGGAAGTTATTGTCCTTGGCTGGTCTTCTCGCCGGACAAGGAAATTGTCCAGTCGGTTTCCTCAGCGGTGTCGACTTCAAAGAAGCCGGATTTCTGGTAGCCGCGCTCAACGCAGTTATCAAGCCCACGAATTGTGAAGATCTTGTCACGGGTGCACATCATGGCCTTGCCGCCCCAGGAGCCGCCCTTGTCGTAATCCACAGCGTAAACATAGTAGTAGCGCGCAATCAGGGTTCCCTTGAGAAGGGGCAGGCATTTGTTCGGCTCAACGGTCCACCAGCCCTCGCTGGCCCATCCGTCCTTGTCCTTGTAGCCAATGGCCACACCGACACGGCTAGACGTATTGTTGCAGAGCTTCAGATCGGCCAGCGCCGGGGTCCCGGCAAAACCCAGCAACGCTGCAGCGCCCAATACAGCGGCAAGTGTTCGAACCATTCTATGGTCTCCCCAGCGATCGTTTCGATTCGTTCATAGCGCTCCTTTTAAGTCACGTATAGTTAACATATTGGCATAATCTCCTTGGTTTAAGCCTATAGCATGATCTGTTGGCGGTTCACAAATCAGGTGTGGACGAAGCCTTGGCCTCGCTGGCAAGCTTGCCATAATGCGCTAATAAGGGCGCTTGGAATTTTGGAACCAGCCCATGGAACTTGATGAGAAAACACGGATCGAGCTTGAGGCGGCGGCCTTTCGCAGGCTTCTGGAACATTTGCGCAAGCGCACGGACGTGCAGAACATTGACATGATGAATCTCGCCGGGTTCTGCCGGAACTGCCTGTCGAACTGGTTCGAGGAGGCGGCCAAATCGCAAGGGATAGAGATTGCCCGTGAAGATGCCCGCGCGATGGTTTACGGCATGCCGCAGGATGTGTGGAAGGCAAAATACCAGGCGGGTTCCGACAAGGATCACAAGCATTAGTTTAGGTGGAGGAGATGAGCGTGACTACAAAATCCGGCTTTGCCCAGGGGCAATTGAAAAGCATTGTTGAGCGTATTGAGCGGCTTGAAGAGGAAAAAAAGACGATCGCCGCCGATATCAAGGAAGTCTATGCGGAAGCCAAGGGCAACGGCTTTGACACCAAGATTTTGCGCAAGGTCATTTCGCTCCGCAAGAAAGACGCCAACGAGCGCGAAGAGGAAGAGTCAATGCTCGATCTCTATCTGCAGGCGCTGGGGATGATCCCGGGTGAAGCCGAGGCCGCGGCTTAGTTATTCGCGCTCAGCAAATCCGATATGCTTGCGGGTATATCGCCTTTGCCGTCTCTGAGCACAACCAGCATGTCGCTTTTGCCGGATGCGGCTTCTTGCGATACGGGCTGCGCTTGAGCGCTTGGTATGAGCGACATTTCATTGGTGCTGAACTCTGGCGGCGCGCCGTCGCGGCGGACGGTTTTTTCAACGCCGAAGTTCAGTATTTCCGGCCACCAGCTTGCTTCCGTGATGCTGGCTGTCGCCATCTGGGGTTGAATGACAGGAGCGCCAACGGCGGTGCCATCGCGGAGCGCCGCGGCAAAACTGCCTTTGCCTGAAAGGTTCGAAGTTTGCGTGAGACCGGGTTCTTCGACCATGGTTTCCGCGGCTTCAACTGCGCCAATATTGTCAGCAATGATCGATGGCTTGGTTTTGATCACCTGGGTGGGCGGCGGTGCCGACGCGGGTTCAATCTTCATATTGGCTGCGGCCATTATAAGAACTTCAATGGGCTTGGGCCGTGGCTTTGGAACGGGATAGCCTTGCACAATTTCCTTTGGAATTTCTGGTGCAGGCTTGGTCTTGCTTGCCTGTTCAGCCAGTGTCGCCAAATCCTCATCAGCACCCTGGTAATTTGCCTGGAGGGCGGCGGCTTCTTCGTCGGCATCCAAGGCTGCGACGGCGGTTGAATCCTTGCGGCTGAGACGCGCGCCCAAAGTTTTCTTGCCGTCACGGAAAATCTGGGCCATTTCGGTCTTGCCAATGGCCGGACCCCAATGGCGGACCTTGCCTGTGTCAAGATGGACAAAGCCCGTTGGTCCACCGGAGCTGCGATAATAGCCAACGCCACCAACTTTTCTGACGAGGGCACTGTTGCGGATTTTCTTGGTTGCCACATCGGGGAAGTAAAGGTCGATGGCCCTGCCAATCATGTGCTGGCTTTTACCTGCGACATTGCGGCCGATTTTTTTAAGGAACGCATTGGTCCTGGGCGAACGGTAGCCGCAGATGATATGGATTGGGGCATGCGAGCCCAGGTCAGCATGAAGTTCCCACATGAGATCGACGGTCTTGGGATCGATCTTGATCACTTCATTGCGACGCCAGTCACGCATCAGGTAATTGATTTTTTTCATGGCGGAGGGAACATAGCGGCCCTTCACCATGTAGGTGACGGTGATGCTCTCCTTGGTATGGATATGATAAAGTGAAAGTGTGCGGGTTTCGCCGCCAGCAATTGTCGGCGCACCGAAGCCAAGCCAAATGCCAACAGCCAGCACTGTGACAATGGCCAACGTCGATATGAATCTTTTCCCGCGCTCCGTCAATATCCTGAAATACCCCTGGTCCTGCCCACACAAAATCATACTCATACACACCGGGCGGAAAACTCCGACCCCCCCTTTGGTTTCCCCGTTTTCGCGCCGTCTACCTAGACCGGCTTACACGCTAAACGGACTTCAGACAAGAATATGGCCTCCATGAGGCACCATTGTAAAGAAATACAATGAATAATTATGATTAACAGCGGCTTAAAGGTGCCCGGTCAAGCCGAAAAACGCTGAAAAATATCAGTTCTGCACGAGTTTTTGCACGAGATTCGCGGCCCTGGCACTGGCCAATGCCGCCAACGCCTTTTCCATTGCCTCGTCGCGCTTGTAAATATCGTTATAATAGGTAATTTTTCCTGTCGAATCAGGCCAGGCGGTGAAATAGGTGATGTGAACAGGCACTTTGTGCGGAAGCTGAATGGACTGGCTCACGCGGCTGTCGGTTTTCCGGTCAATTTCCTCGCGATCCCAGCCCAGCAGGATGGCGGCGAATTCACGCGGGTTTTGCACGCGCACACACCCGTGGCTGAAAGCGCGGCTGGTTTCCGAGAAGAGATTTTTGGTGGGGGTGTCATGCATGTAGATGTCATGGGAGTTGGGAAACAGGAATTTCAGTTCGCCCAGCGCGTTTCCCCGGCCTGGCGGCTGCTGCACATCAAAGGGTGGCCGGCCGCCATAGGCAAACCAATCAATCTCACTTGACGGAATGACATTGCCATTGCGGTCACTGACCCGGAAGCCCTGCTGGTCAAGATAGCCTGGATCGGCGTAGAGTTTAGGCAGGTATTCATTGACAATGATCGACTGCGGCACGCCCCATGAAGGATTGAACACCACGGTTTCGATCTCATCGTGAAAGGCCGATGTCTGGTTGAGTGCCTTTCCGACAATCACGTTGCTTTTCCAAATCTCTTTGCCTTTGTCCATCACGCGGACATTGAAATCCGCCTGGTTCACGAACACATGGCGATCGCCCATATTCTTGGGCAGCCAGCGCAGCCGTTCCATGTTGTAGACAAGTTGCTGTGTTCTGTTCTGGTCTTCAACGGCGTTCAGGCTTTTAAGTGTTTTCGGGCCAAACGTGCCGGTTGGCGAGATTTGCACAGACGCCTGATATTTTTTCAGGGCATCGGAAAGCGTCAAGTCCAACTCGAGCGCAAATGCCGCTTCGACGTTGGCCTCCTGGGCGCTCAAGAAGCCGAGTGCTACCATCCGCTGCCTCACCATTGGCATGCGCGGATCAAGGCCGCCAATTTTTACCGGCTTTCCTTCGGGAATTTTTTCGTAAATGACTGTTTCTTCGCTGGCCCGGAGCTTGGCCAACTCAGCTTTCATGATGGCATAGGCCGGGTGCTTGGGCGCCAAATCACGCAGATATTCCGCCGGATAGGGCGACAAGGCCAAAACCCGCAAGGCCTTTGCAGCATCAACGGGTTCGGTCCTGATGTCATTGTAGAGGGACAATCGGTTAGGCTCAAATTGTCCGCCTGAAATATGCAGCGCCAGCTTGAGCGCTGCCGCGGTCATGGCAATATCAAACTGGGCCAATTTCTCACGATCATGACCGAGTTGCCCGGCGGCGTCGTCAAAATTGCTGAGTCCTTGCGGCAGGTAGGACGGCGCATCCAAACCATCCTCGTAGGACTTTCCGGCAAAGTCCAGCAAAGCCTGGGCGCGTTTGCTTGGCGCGCCGTCCTTCAGCCACAGAGGCTTAAATCCGTTGGCCTTGTAATGGTCAAGTATCAGCTGACGCTCGGCCTGGGGGGCCAGAATTTCAGAATCGCTTACGAAAAGCTCCGCAAGAATAGCGCGGCTCTGGTCGTCTGCGGCTGAAAGCTTGGCAAACGACGGGTCAGCGATGGGCACGCTTTTAGGCCAGAAATAGGTGAGGTTGCCCATGCCTTTGCCTGGAATTTTTTCGGGCTCGTCGAAAATGATGTCATCTTGAATGCCGCTCTTCCACCACGGGAAGATGGACCTGCGCTTTTTTTTGAATTGCGTGCCATAAATTTCCGGAGATTTGGTTTTCTTCTTAAACCAAAACGAATCAGCTTCAGCCGTTGACCCGGCCACTGACAACGCAATAACAGCAACAGATAGCTTCAGAAGAAGCTTGCCCATAATATTTATCTACCTTTTTGATTCCGGATACCAAAATAGCGGTGGTTGGCCGCAAATTCAACTGGCTTTGGCCGCATTCTTGTGAATATGCAGAAAGTGTTACCCAGTTCCCTCTTCCAGCCCCAAATCGCGCATTTTACGATAAAGCGTTGAGCGCCCAATGCCCAATTTGCGGGCAACTTCTGACATCTGGCCACGGTAGCGGTTGAGGGCCAGCCTGATCATGTCAGCTTCAACCTCCTCCAGCTTGCGGATATGGCCGCCGTCGGTGACAACGGGGATGCCCAAGGCCATCCCATCGCTCACCTGACTTCCAGACGATCTGCCTACAGCATAGCCACCTCCGGTCATTGCCGGGCCGGCTGGCAGGGCCGGTTTTTGGGCGAGCTGGGGGGCGGCTGGCACAATAACGTCGTAGCCTTCCACCAGCGATGCGATCTGCGGGAAATCCTGCACATCCAGAACATCGCTGTCACAGAGAACGATAGCGCGGAAAATCGTGTTTTCGAGCTGGCGCACGTTGCCGGGCCAGGCGTAGGCGTGCAACATGGTGAGGGCTTTTGGCGCAATGCCACGAACCTTGCGGCCTTCTTCGGCGGAAAGGCGCGTGATGAAATGATCCACGAGGGCTGGAATATCATCTTTGCGATCGCGCAGCGGCGGCACCATCATCGGATAGACATTCAACCGGTAATACAGGTCTTCGCGGAACTGGCCGGACTTCACCATTTCAATCATGTTGCGGTTGGACGCTGAAATGAGACGGATGTTCACTTTGACGGATTTTCGCGAACCAACGGGGTCAACTTCGCCTTCCTGGATGGCGCGCAGAAGCTTGACCTGCATATCAAGCGGCAACTCAGCGACTTCATCGAGGAACAGGGTTCCACCGTCGGCTTCCTGGAATTTACCGCTGTGCCGGTTGGTGGCGCCAGTGAAGGCTCCTTTCTCGTGGCCGAACAAAATTGATTCCACCAGGTTTTCCGGCAGCGCGCCACAGTTCACCGCGACAAAAGGCCTGCCAACGCGATCACTTTCGCCCTGGATGGCGCGGGCAATCATTTCCTTGCCAACTCCCGATTCACCTTCGATCAGGATAGGAATGTTGGACTGGGCACCGCGACGGCCGAGACGCAGGACGTTGGCCATGGCAGGTGAAGAGGCAATGAGGTCGTCAAAGCGGAGAGAGCCGCCGACCTTCTTGTTGAGGCGCTTCACTTCTTCCGTCAGGGCGTTGACCTTGAGCAGATTCTGAATGGAAATCTTGAGGCGCTCAGGTGAAATCGGCTTCACGACGAAATCGTCGGCGCCGGCGCGCATGGCCTTGATGACGGTTTCAATGGAGCCTTGGGCGGTTTGAATGATCACCGGCAAATCGCCGCGCACGGCCTGCATTTTTTCGAGGAATTCGATGCCGTCCATGCCGGGCATGATCAGGTCGAGGATCACCAGTTCGATGCTGCCACCGCTGGGGCCGTTGAGGGCTTCGAGGCCCTTAAGGCCGCCATCCACAGCAAATGACTCGAAGCCAAACCGTTTTACGAGTTCCTCCAATATACGGCGCTGCGCTGGATCGTCTTCGACAATAAGTATGCGTGAGGCCATGCTGATTAGTCTGCTCTTCTTGTTTGCCCTGTTCCCACTGCAGTTTCGCAGCGAAGAGTAAAGGCCATGTTAATGAGAGGATATATTTGGGGACAATTTCAGGCTGTTGCCGAACCTGCGGGCATGGGCCATATCAAGTGTTCAATTTTCATGGGAACTGAATATGACCTCAAATGCGCTTGGTGTTTTGCCCGAATGGAACCTTGCTGATCTTTATGCAGCGCCTGACGCTCCGGCATTTGCCGCTGATATGCAAAGAAGCGAAACCGAGGCCAAGGGTTTTTCCGAAAAATATAAGGGAAGGCTTGCCGCTTTGCCGGGAGCTGAATTGGCCGAGGCGCTGAAAGCTTACGAATCATTATCCGATTTGCTTGGCCGCTCGGGTTCCTATGCCCAGCTTTATTATGTCGGTGATACGACGGATGCAGCCCGGGGCAAATTCTATGGCGATGTGAGTTCGAAGCTCACGGATATCTCAACGCAATTGCTTTTCTTTGAGCTTGAACTGAACCGCATCGATGACGCGGCCCTTGAGAAGGCAATGCAAGTTCCCGCCCTTGGGCATTATCGCCCGTGGATTGAAAACCTTCGCAAGGAAAAACCCTATCAACTTGAAGACAAGCTGGAAGAATTATTCCTGGAGAAATCGCAAACCAGCTACAGCGCTTTTAATCGCTTGTTTGATGAGACGATGGCCGCCCTGCGGTTTGAGGTGGATGGCGAGCGGCTGGCAATCGAGCCCACGCTTAATCTTATGCAGAGCCCGGATGAAGCAAAGCGCCGCGCGGGTTCGGCGGCGCTGGCCAAAACCTTCACGGAAAATTTGCGGCTGTTCACATTGATCACCAACACGCTGGCCAAGGACAAGGATATTTCCGATCGCTGGCGGGGCTTCAAGGATATCGCCGAGGCGCGGCATCTCGCCAACCGGGTTGAGCCGGAAGTCGTTGATGCGCTGGTTGCCGCGGTGCGCGAGGCCTACCCCAAACTCTCGCATCGTTATTACAAGATGAAGGCGAAGTGGCTGGGCAAGGACAAGCTCATGCACTGGGACCGCAATGCGCCGCTGCCCGCTGAGGACACACGCGAAGTGCCGTGGGCCGATGCAGAGAGCATTGTGTTGTCGGCTTACGGCGAATTTTCTGCCGAGATGGCCGCAATTGCCAAGACCTTCTTTGACAGGAAATGGATCGATGCGCCGGTGCGTCCGGGCAAGGCGCCAGGGGCCTTTGCCCACCCCACGGTTCCGTCGGCGCATCCTTATGTCTTGCTCAACTATCTGGGCAAGACGCGCGATGTGATGACGCTGGCGCATGAACTGGGGCATGGCGTGCATCAGGTCCTGGCGTCAGGGCAGGGCGCGCTCATGGCTTCAACGCCACTGACACTTGCAGAAACGGCAAGCGTATTTGGCGAGATGCTGACGTTTCAAGCGCTGCTGCGGCAGACGGCGGATGCGCAGAAACGCAAGATACTCCTGGCTTCCAAAGTTGAGGACATGATCAACACGGTGGTGCGCCAGATCGCGTTTTATACATTCGAGCGCAAGGTTCACGCGGCACGTAAAGAGGGCGAGCTAACTCCTGACAAAATCAATGAAATATGGATGAGCGTGCAGCATGAGAGCCTGGGGGATTCAATTGAATTCGGGCCGGGCTACGAAACCTTCTGGACCTATATTCCGCATTTCATCCACTCGCCGTTTTACGTCTATGCCTATGCCTTCGGTGATTGCCTGGTGAACTCACTTTATGCGCGGTATCAGGAAAGCGCGAGCGGATTCCAGGAGAAGTATTTCGAGATGCTCAAGGCTGGCGGCTCCAAACATCATTCGGAACTGTTGAAGCCGTTCGGCCTTGATGCGACTGATCCCAAATTCTGGGACAAGGGCCTGTCGGTGATTTCAGGGATGATCGATGAGCTGGAAGCGCTGGAAAGCTGATGGCTTCGGCGGCAAGGTTCTGGCTTTTGAAAGGTGGGTGCAAGCTTATCGTTCTATTCATTGCGGCCAATGCGCAAGCCGAAGCTTTTTACACGTCACTGGGCGGAACCCAGGTTCATGAGGGAACCTTTGGACTGGCTGGCATGACGGTGCCAGAAAAGTCTATGATCTTCACTGATCTGGCCCGGCTTGCCGCTCATCCGTGACTCATCGCCGCGCTGGATTGGGGTGCTTGCGGGCGGTTGCGGCCTTGGGTACACATCTTTCCTGAGATTAACAGAATTCCAAGGGGATTTGGGCATGGCCGATCATTCTGCAGACAATTCTTCGCATGGCATGGAAGA
>JANMHO010000236.1:0-2274 GCA_031375195.1 Rhodobiaceae bacterium | reverse complement strand
TCAACCCCGCCGTCTATCATGCTTCTACCGTACTCTACCCTACGGTAAAATCCTTGCATGACGGAAGCCAGACATACAGTTATGGCCGCGAGGGAACGCCAACGTCGCGGGCCTTTGAAACTGCGATCGCTGCCCTCGAGGGAGGCCATGACGCTGCGGTTTTTCCGTCAGGTGCCGCTGCGATTTCAGCCACGCTCCTGGCATTTCTGAAAACTGGCGATCACCTGCTGATGGTGGACACGGCCTATCACCGGACGCGCAAGTTTTGCGATGGGCTGCTCAAGGGCCTTGGCATCGAAACAACCTATTACGATCCCCTGATCGGTCGCGGCATTAGCGCCCTCATTCGCCCCAATACGCGCATTGTCTTTTGTGAAAGCCCGGGATCGCAAACGATGGAGGTTCAGGATATTCCTGCCATCGCCGACGAAGCCCATAAAAAGAGTTGTCTGGTTTTTATTGATAACACCTGGTCGGCGGGTCTTTACTTCAATGCCTTTGCCCATGGTTGTGATGTTTCAATTCAGGCGGCCACGAAATATATCGTCGGCCATTCGGACGCCATGCTGGGGGTAACCACATGCAGCAAAGAGACATGGCCGCAGTTCAAGGAAGCTTATTTGCTTATGGGGCAATTTGCCGGACCTGATGACTCGTATCTGGCGCTGCGGGGGCTGCGCACTCTTGACGTGCGGCTTGAACGGCACCAACGCAATGCCATGACGCTGGCGGAATGGCTGCGCGGACGCAGTGAAGTTGAAACGGTACTCTATCCCGCTTTGAGCAATGACCCCAGCTACCAGATATGGAAGCGCGATTTTACCGGTGCGTGCGGGCTTTTTTCTGTTGTGCTGAAGCCAACATCGAAGCAGTCCGTAGCGGCGATGCTTGACGACCTTGCGCTTTTTGGCATGGGCTACAGCTGGGGCGGATTCGAAAGCTTAGTCGTCCCCTTCAAACCCCATCGCACGGCGACAACTTGGACCGCGCAAGGCCCCTGCCTGCGCTTCCATATCGGCCTCGAAAATACCGATGACCTGATTGATGATTTGAAACAAGGGTTTGCGCGGCTGAAAAAAACCTCTTGAAACACTGGATATAATTCCTATCTAGGGCTCTTGAAGGAGATTGGAATGAAGTTATTTTCGCGGTTTTTCATATTGATTTCAGTTTTACTGGCGGTATCCGTTCCGGCCTTCGCACAGGAGGCAGACGATCCGGAGCTGGTTTTCAAAAAGACCACGGTATGGCGGTTCTTCTCCCCCGATGCGAAGCTTGCGACTTATGCGCTGGATGATCCCGACATAGAAGGCGTTGCCTGCCATTTCACGGTGCCGGAAATTGGCGGGTGGAGTGGCTGGGCGGGCTTTGCCGAGGAGCGTTCGGAAACATCGCTGGCGTGCCGCCAAATCGGCCCGGTCAAGTTCAAGGCGAAATTCGAACAAGGAGAGGAAGTCTATCGCCAGCGGCGCTCGCTATTCTTCAAAAAAATGCAGATAGTGCGCGGCTGCGATGCCAAGCGCAATGTGCTGGTGTATCTGAGCTACACCGACAAGCTTATCGATGGTTCGCCGCAAAACTCCACCTCCACAGTTCCAATCATGCCATGGGGCGCGCTGCCCGCGCCCAAATGCGGGGATTTCCTGAGCGAGTAGGCTTGCGCGTCAACCCGGAAGAATGTTCTGGTTCATACGGAATACGTTGCCGGGATCATACTTCTGCTTGATCTTTTGCAGCTTGGCATAGATTTCAGCACCGTAGGCGTCGCGGACGAGGGACTGGCCTTCGCCGAGGCCTGGGAAGTTCAGGTACATGCGGCCCGTTGAATGGCGTTGCATGTCATTCCAGAAATTGCGCACCCAGTTTATGTTTTTATCATCATCGGCCGCGTCAGGCCAGATTGCGTCCAGACTCAGCATGAAGGGCATGGAACGGTCGCCGAAGGCTGTCGCATCCGCTTTAACACGCTGCACGGCGCCGCCGAATTTCCAGATGGAGGCAAATGTCATTTCGGAGGAGCGCAGTTTCAATCTGGACGTAATATCATGCACAACTGCGTCATCCAGGTTGGAAAGATAGGTCGACTTCCAATAGCAACGATCCCTGCCCTTTGGAAAAAGTGGATCATAGATCGATTGAAGTGTGCGGTAGGGCATGCGGCCACTGAAGTCTGCCAAAGGCTCGCCAAAACCGCGCAGCGGTTGCGTAATCCGCTCGCCTTCATCGGGCGGGCCATCATAGACATGGGCCAGCGCCACAACCCGGCGGCCCCAA
>JANMHO010000230.1:0-25480 GCA_031375195.1 Rhodobiaceae bacterium | reverse complement strand
CCCCCAGGCATTGGTGCCCGTCGATGGAAACTTGATGCGCCTTTGCCCCGGCAATTTGGAGAACATCGATGAAGTTTCCTGCGGCAGACTGCATGTTGATGGGAAGTTAGTCGTTCCCGCCGAGGATGGTCCAGCCAAGCAACGCCGCAAGGCGTCAATGGTCGGCATCGTGTTCCTGTCATTGGCATTGGATGAAAAGCACAATTTGGCCGATGATGTTCAGATAACCTGTGACGGTTTGCCAGCAGGGCTCGAAGCCGAACTCCTCGATGCTGCCGAAGGTGCTTTTGAAACCATGCCCAGGCCTCGCCGCAGGGATGACGGCACTGTGGCCGAAACCATCCGCATCGCAGTGCGCCGTGCCGCTGATCAAATCTGGGGAAAGAAGCCTATTTGCAAGGTGTTAGTGCAGCGCGTTTGATAGCGCTGCTATACTGCGGCGAATCATGAGCAAGCGCCCCAAGCCGCCACCGCCGGAAGAACCGAGCAAAGTTGAACCCATACAGTTGCGTGAAGCGCTGGAGGAGCGCTACCTCGCCTATGCGCTCTCAACCATCATGCACCGGGCGCTGCCGGATGCGCGCGACGGCCTGAAGCCCGTCCATCGCCGCCTGTTGCATGTCATGCAGCTGCTGCGGCTGGATCCCGGCACAGCCTTCAAGAAGTCGGCCAAAATTGTGGGCGACGTCATGGGTGGCTACCACCCGCACGGCGACCAATCGATCTATGATGCGCTCGTGCGCCTGGCGCAGGATTTCTCCTCGCGCTATCCGCTGGTCGATGGCCAGGGCAATTTCGGCAACGTGGATGGCGATAGCGCCGCCGCCTATCGCTACACCGAAGCCCGCATGACGGAAGTTGCCAAACTGCTGCTTCAGAATCTCGATGAAGACGCCGTCGATTTTCGCCCGAACTACGATGGCACGGTGCAAGAGCCCGTCGTATTGCCTGGCGCCTTCCCAAATCTGTTGGCCAACGGTTCCACCGGCATCGCGGTCGGCATGGCCACTTCCATTCCGCCCCATAACGCCGCCGAGCTTTGCGACGCCGCCCTTCATCTCATAAAATTCCCCAACGCGGGCGCCGAAAAGCTCACTCAATTTGTCATTGGCCCCGATTTCCCAACTGGTGGCATCGTCATTGATGATCGCGCCTCAATAGTTGAAGCCTACAAGACAGGCAGGGGCGGTTTCCGCGTTCGCGCCCGCTGGACCACCGAGGATTTGGGTCGTGGCGGCTGGCAAATCGTCATCACCGAAATTCCTTATCTCGTGCAGAAGAGCCGCCTCATCGAAAAATGCGCCGAACTGCTCAATGCGAAAAAGCTGCCATTGCTGGGCGACATAAGGGATGAGTCGGCGGAAGACATCCGCATCGTGCTGGAGCCAAAAAGCCGCGCCGTCGATCCTACCCTGATGATGGATCAGATGTTCCGCAACACTGAGCTTGAAGCGCGCATCCCGCTCAATCTCAATGTGCTTTCGGGCGGTAAAGTTCCCAAGGTCATGCCGCTCGCCGAAGTGCTGCGTGAATGGCTCGATCATCGCAAAACCGTTCTCGTCCGCCGCACCAACTTCCGTCTCGCTGAAATCGCCCGGCGCCTGGAGATTCTCGGTGGCTATCTCATCGCCTATCTCAACCTCGATGAGGTTATCCGTATCATCCGCGAAGAGGACGAGCCGAAGCCCGCATTGATCAAGCGTTTCAGGCTCACGGACACACAGGCTGAAGCCATCCTCAATATGCGGCTGCGGGCACTCCGCAAGCTTGAGGAAATGGAAATCCGAACCGAGAACACAGGCCTCATCAAGGAGCAAAAGGGGCTGAACGCGCTGCTCAAATCGGATGATGAGCAGTGGCAGGCAATCGCCGATGAAATCAAGGCGGTCAAGGAGAAGTTCAGCAAGAAAACGCCCCTTGGCAAACGCCGCACGGACTTTGCCGAAGCTCCTGAAATTGATCTCGACCTGGAACAATCCATGATCGAGAAGGAACCCGTCACCATCGTCTGCAGCGAAAAGAGCTGGATCCGGGCCATGAAAGGCCACATCGAGGACACATCGACCCTCACTTACAAGGATGGCGACAAGGGCAAGTTCGTTTTCAATGCCCTGTCCACCGACAAGATCATGCTGTTTTCCTCTTCCGGAAAATTCTTCACATTGGAGGCTGGCAAGCTCCCCGGCGGCCGGGGCCATGGTGAGCCGGTGCGACTTCTCGCAGAGCTCGATTCGACCGACACCATTGTTGCCCTGTTTGTTCATGTTCCGGGCACCAAGCGCCTGCTTGCCTCAACCGAAGGCGATGGCTTCATCGTGCTTGAAGATGAATGCGTTGCCAACACCCGCAAAGGCAAGCAGGTTTTGAATATTAAAGCGCCGGTAGAGGCGCAGGTTTGCGTGGCAATCAGCGAGACCGACGATTATGTGGCGAGCGTCGGAGAAAACCGCAAACTTAACCTCTTCAAGCTTTCCGAGCTGCCGGAAATGTCGCGTGGCAAGGGTGTGCGCATGCAGAAATACAAGGACGGAGGCCTGTCCGATGCCCGCGCGTTCAATTTGAAAGAAGGCCTGTCATGGCTCGATGCATCAGGCCGCACATGGAATGTGACTGACTTGAAAGAGTGGATAGGCGAGCGCGCGCAGGCGGGCAGGCTTCCACCCAAAGGCTTCCCAAAGAGCAATAGATTCAGCTGAGCAAAATACTGGCGAACCCACCATCATCGATGCGGATGTCCAATTCCTGCCCCGCCCGCACCCGCAGTTCGTTCCGAACAGGGTGAAACGCCTGATGCCAGTGGCTGCCGCTGAACGGTTCATTGTTTGTCATGGCGCCGCCAAAATTGGCCTCGAACCAGCTCAGCAATCCGTGCGCCCTTCCGTTTTCGAGGGTGACAACAGGAACCAGCTCAGCCTCGGCGCAGTTGATATATGTGAATTCCCGAACGACTTGCGCTTCTGTCAGACAGCGATGCTTATGCAGCTCGGCATGAATCGGGAAGTAGTTTTTCGTCGAGAATCTGTTAAGCGCCTGAAGATCAAAGCCACACGCCACGCCAGAGCGATTAAGATCGGCAATGGCGCTGCTATCGATGACAATGGCTCTCTGCCGCACTTTCATCGGCATGATTTGAGTATGGGGCGCCGCAAGTTTTTCGATATCCCGCGCAATTGAAAAAAACCCTTCTCCAACCACGCCGCAATCGAGAGTTTCCGTGAAAATGATGTCGGGGTTGCGAGGCAGCAAGCCCCGCTGAATTGCCATGGCGGACGAGGCGTGAATGACTTCAATTTTACTGTGGAATGGAGTTTGGGCGATGATCTCGCGGGCAATGTCGGCGAGATTCTTGTTCAATTCGCAAGACACCACTCGCGCCGCGCCATATCTTGCGAAGAGCAGAGCAATGAGGCCGGTGCCAGTCCCGATTTCCACAACAGTCTTTCCCGCAGGATTCATTGCTGCAATGGCTTTTTCTATGACGCTATTTCGCTTATGGTCGTTGACCATTGAGAAGTGCCAGGCGGGAAAGTCGCGACTGAAATCATCAGTTCCCAACTCAAGGGGCAGTTCATGCGGACTTGCGCGTCTCGACGCAACCGCAGATTGGATTTTGTTCACAATTCCCCCCGCAAAACTCACGAACACCTGACTGGTTTATCGAACGTCTTTTTTACTCAAAAATGATTCATTTCTACCTGAAGTATCAAACATCTATTGTGCGGTTGCAAGTTGCAAAACCGGGGTTTGATTTGTCCAATTGCGGACTAGGCCGGCATAAGGGTCCGCGATTTGACGTCAGCCGTATTACTTATGATTGTCTCATTGATCATCCGTTCTATAGACAGGCGCTCCGAAATGTTCAGCCACTCAACCGGGTCAATACCTGCGGAGCTCCATTGCCAACGGAGAAATCCTTTTTCCATATGGGCATAGCCCATGCGGGTTGGATAACCATTGGCGGCCATGCGATTGCTGCAAAGCGCCCAAATTGCATCGGGACTCCACTTAATGAAGCTCAACAGCATTCCGAGCCGTGAAAAACAATCCAGGACTCTGCGGTTGCGAACTTGGCTGTCAATCCAGAATTCACCTTGATAAATGAGTTTCCCGCGAATTCTTTCCGCGATGCTGCTTTTCGGATGCTCAACATGGGCGGGCAGCAACATTTCCTGCCTGCGCATATAGAGGCCAATGATGTAGGATGGACCCCAATCCGCAAGGCTTGTGTCGACATAATCGTAGCGGAAAGCCTGAATGGCTGTGGTTTTTCCATCCGCTGAAATCAGGCTCAGCCACAAATTGCGCTCGGGCGAAAGATTGCAAAACTCCGGGTCGAAAAATGGCGCCAAGGGCTCATTTCGGACGCTAAGCTTCAAAGCGCTCAATTCGGCAAGATCCGAGCTGACATTGATACGATAACCCATCTGCTCGAGTTCATTGGCGAAGCCGGCACAGGTCCGTGCCGTGCCGAGCGGATCTTCTAGGCTAGACTGAGGCATCGCATTTCCAATGTTGTATCCGGAATTTCACTTTTCCAATGATTAAAAATTTAATCAATATAGTTAAAGGCAATAGTGTAGGATTGGTTAACGCCACGGCAGACCTGCATCAAGAGCCGGGACCGGCTTTGCTGTAGAGCGTCCAGCCATCAGCCGTAAGACGCTCTTGCGGCAGGAAGCGCGCCTTGTATTCCATCTTGTGAGATCCATTGACCCAATAGCCGAGGTACAAATACTTCATGCCCATTTTACGGGCGCGCATGATATTGTCGAGGATAATGAAAGTTCCCAGGCTGCGCTTGTCAAACGCCGGGTCGTAAAAGCTGTAAATGAGGGACAGCCCGTCATCCAGCATGTCAACCAGAACTGTTGCGGCCAACTCGCCTTGCTCACCCGCAAGAGGGCGAAAGCGGTACTCGACCAGATGACTGTCCACGAAGGTTTCATCAATCATGGAAGCAAAATCCAGCACACTCATTTCAGCCATGCCGCCGTCGCCGTGGCGTGCGTCGATGTAATCCCTGAAAATGCCGTAATGTTCGCCATTGGCTTTGGCGCGAACGGCCTTGGCAGTCAGGTCCGAATTGCGCGAGAGAATCCGCCGGAATGATCTTGTCAGGTCAAACTCATTCACCGGCACGCGGACCGACACGCAAGCATGACACCCGTCGCAGGCGGGACGATAGGCAATGTTCTGGCTCCGCCTGAATCCGCCGCGCGAAAGCTGGGTATTCAGCGAGCGGGCATCCTGCCCCACAAGATGCGTAAACACTTTTCGCTCAAGCCGACCCGCGAGGTAAGGACAGGGCGCCGCAGCAGTAATGAAGAATTGGGGAAAATTTCGCCGCTCTATGCTCAAAGTGTCTGTCCAATCGTTTTTTCTGGCGACGAGATTAGAACCTGTTGCCAGCGTCTTGCAAGAGACTTCCTTTGCTGCCAGTTTAAGGCAAAACGGGAGCAAGCTCATGTCAATCAAAGCAAGCTGGATCGGCCTCGGTGTCATGGGTTTTCCGATGGCAGGGCACCTCGCAAAGGAAGGTGGCGTCGAGCTGACAGTGTACAATCGCAGTCCCGGAAAGGCCGCAAGCTGGGTCCAGCAACACAGGGGCAAATCAGCCGCGACACCATCCGAGGCAAGTGGCAATGCCGATTTTGTGTTCGCCTGCGTCGGCAATGACAATGACCTGCGCGAGGTGACCACAGGCCCAAGGGGCGCGTTCAATACCATGCGCCTCGGAAGCATTTTCGTCGATCACACAACCGCCTCCGCTCATGTAGCTCAAGAACTCGCCGCTGAGGCCAAGAAGCGCGGACTTGGGTTTGTTGATGCGCCGGTATCCGGCGGTCAGGCGGGCGCTCAAAACGGCGCGCTCACCGTCATGTGCGGCGGCGAGCAGGCCGACTATGCCAAGGCCGAGCCTCTCATCACCTGCTACTCCAAGATGCGAAAACTACTCGGGCCGGCCGGCGCGGGCCAAACCGCCAAGATGTGCAATCAGATCGCCATAGCCGGCCTGGTGCAAGGCCTGGCCGAGTGCATCCACTTCGGCATGAAGTCCGGCCTCAACATGGAGGACGTGATTGATGTCATTTCCAAAGGGGCCGCGGGTTCATGGCAAATGGAAAACCGCCACAAGACAATGATCGCCGGAAAATTCGACTTTGGCTTCGCTGCCGACTGGATGCGGAAGGACCTCGGAATTTGCCTGGAAGCCGCCCGCAAGAACGGCGCCCATCTGCCGGTCACGGCCCTCATCGACCAATTCTATTCTGAAGTCCAGAAAATGGGCGGCAACCGCTGGGATACGTCGAGCCTGATCGCCAGGCTCAACCGCTAGGCTTTCAACCGCTTCGCCATGTCCATAGCAAAATACGTGAGAATGCCATCGGCGCCAGCCCGCTTGAATGCCAACAGGCTCTCTGGGATCACTTTTGCCGGGTCGAGCCATCCCCGCTCGAACGCTGCCATGAGCATCGCGTATTCACCAGATACCTGGTAGGCAAACGTGGGAACGCCGAATGTCTGTTTCACCCGTGCCAGGATATCAAGGTACGGCATGCCGGGTTTTACCATCACCATGTCCGCTCCTTCGCTCAAATCGAGCGCCACCTCGCGCAGCGCCTCATCCGTGTTGGCCGGGTCCATCTGATAGGTCAGCTTGTCGCCCTTCAGTGTTCCCGACGATCCCACAGCGTCGCGGAACGGGCCATAGAACCCAGACGCGTATTTCGCGCTGTAGGCCATGATCTGAACCCGGGAATGGCCATGGGCCTCCAGCGCTTTCCGAATAGCGCCAACGCGGCCATCCATCATGTCCGAAGGCGCGATAATGTCACATCCTGCATCAGCTTGAAGCAACGCTTGTTTCACTAGAACATCAACTGACGCGTCATTGACAATTTCTCCCCCTTCCATGAGTCCGTCATGGCCGTGAGACGTATAGGGATCGAGCGCCACATCACACATGATGCCGATATCTGGCACGGCTGCCTTGATGGCCCGCACCGCCCGGCAAACCAGATTGTCCGTGTTCAGGGCTTCCCGCCCGTCATCGGTTCGAAGTTCGCGTTTCGTGTTTGGAAAAAGCGCGACCACCGGAATGCCCAATTCGGAGGCTTCCTTGGCTTTGCCAACCGCCAGATCAATGGAATAGCGCTCAACACCTGGCATGGATGCCACGGGATCGCGGGTATTTCCCCCATCAATCACAAACATCGGCCAAATCAGATCGGAAACCTGCAAGGTGTTTTCCGATATCAGCCGGCGCGACCACGATGCCTTCCGGTTTCGCCGCAGGCGCGTTGCTGGAAAGCTGGGGTGGGGAGCTGAAAAACTGCCTGTCATGGAAACCTTCTATCACGTCACTTCAACAAGTTGAGCATCTTATAGCGGCCAACCGTTCACCGACAAATAACGCGGCGACCCATGAATGCCAATTAACCATGGTCATTCCGGTGGCGCCCCAACCCGTTTTAATTAACTTAGGAAAAAAACACTCTATAAACTATCTTTGAAAAAGCAGCAAAATAGGGAAAATATAAGGATAAATTTACTTAGACTGTTCAGCGCCCATTAAATCCACTTGCGTATTCTCGGTCATGAACGAGGGGCGGACAAAGAAGCCGGCCTCGCAAACTCAGGGTTAGGTGGATGATATGAATACGCAAGCAATCGGGGGAGTCCGTTCGGTAGAACTGCAGGCCGGACGTCACGAAATCAAGTCACGTTATCTCGAAGCTTTGACGCTGATCGAGCGGCTGCATCGCCGCTTGCTCGACGTGATCAAGGATGACTTTGAACGCTCGGGCGAACCAGAGGTAAATCCGGTTCAGGCGCTTCTGCTGTTCAACATAGCTGATTCGGAACTCACCGCAGGCGAACTGAAAACCCGTGGCCACTACCAGGGTTCGAATGTTTCCTACAATCTGAAGAAGCTGGTTGAATCCGGCTACGTCAATCATGAGCGCTCAAATGCCGACAAGCGCTCAGTTCGCGTGAAGCTTACGCCAAAGGGCCAGGCCATTCGCGATCGAATTGATATCCTTTATAACCGTCAGCTCCAGGCTGTTGAAGAGGTCGTAGGCCTTTCAACCGATGAATTCGATCGCTTGAACCGCGCGCTTACCCGCCTGGAACGCTTTTGGACCGACCAGATTCTCTATCGACTCTGAATTTAGGCGCCAATATTTCAAGACCCTGTGGCCGAAAAGCCGCAGGGTCTTTTTTTGTTCCAATTTCACTTGGACAGCCTGTTTGACCTGATTCTTGCCTAAATTGCCGTGCTAACGGGTGTGCAGAACCAAAGCACAATTTTTGACGAGTCGTGCGCGGACTGGTACAGTTGCGCAAAGTCAAAAATGTAACTGCCTGCCCATGTTGGTGCAGCAAACTTGGCGGTGAGGCATCGATGTTAACGGGATTTTATCTGGCGCGGAAGCTGTTGCTGGCAAGGGTTTTGAGCTTGGCTTTTGCCGTTATGGTCGGTTTGCCAATTTTGTATGCGCCGATTGCCCGGGCCGAGATGTCTGACGAGGCCATTGAAGCCGCCAAGAAAAGAAAACTCAAGCGGCTTATAAAAGCCGGCAAGGTGCCGCCGGTTGTGCAGCAAACGGAAAATCACAGTCCCGTCGTCAAGGGCAAAGCCACCACTGAGACCGAAGTTCTTGTCGACCAGAGCCTGGCTCCGATGCTGTCCCCCAACGGGGCATCGGCCATTCTGGTTGCCGAGGACAAATATGTTAAAATCGTCGAAGCTGGCGGCTGGCCCGTTGTGCCCAAGGGTACCTACAAGAAGGGCGGTAGTGGCGAGAAAATAGCTGTCCTGAACCAAAGGCTATTCATCGAAGGTTACTTGCGCCAGGAAGGCGTTGAGGGAGAATTTGCTGAAATTTACACAACTGCGACGAAAGACGCGGTTACACGCTTCCAGCAGAACCATGGCCTGGCAGCCAGCGGGAAAGTGGACGGAGCAACACTGCAGGCCCTGAACGTTCCGGCCGCTGAACGGCTGGCAACAATTCGCGCAAATGTCTATCGCATTGAGGAGTATTCCAAAGGCTTGAGCGGTCGTTATATCGTCGTCAATGTGCCAGCCCAGCAAATTGAAACTGTCGGTGGTGGCCGTGTTTTCTCCCGCCACAACGCTATCGTCGGTCGGCCTGAACGGCCAACGCCTGTCGTCATGACGGCAATTTCCGATATCAATTTCAACCCCTACTGGAACGCGCCGCCTTCAATCATCGAGCGCGACCTCATTCCAAAAATGCTCAATGGAAACACTGAAATTCTGCAGAAAATGAACATCAAGGTGTTCCAGGGATTTGGCGGCCCGGAGATTGATCCAGATGATGTTGATTGGGCAACTGCCGTTGCCGATGACTATCACTTCCGCCAAGAGCCAGGCGGCGAAAACGCCATGGCGACGGCCAAGATAAATTTCAGCAGTCCCTTTGGAATCTACCTGCATGACACGCCGGAGCGTCACCTGTTCCAATCCAGCGGAAGGTTTTACAGTTCGGGCTGCGTACGGGTTGACAAGGTGGCCATACTCCTGAACTGGATTTTGCAGGGCCAAGATGGCATCAATCCGACCCAAATTGAGGAGTTGGCGCAAACTTTGGAACGCCGGGATGTAAAAGTCGCCAACCCGCCTCAATTGCGCGTGGCCTATTTGACAGCATGGCCCGCATCCAATGGACTGGTTGCGTTCCGTGACGACATTTATGGCCTGGATGGAACTGGCTTTGTGGTGGGCCAACCATTGCCGGTGGGCGAGGTTACCGCATCCGGTGAGCGTTTCGTTCTGCAGCCCGTGCCGCGCCAGATTGCTGCGCTTGAGGACAACGAAGCCGAAGGCTTTTCAGTGTTTGGCAAGCGGGCAGGAAAGCGGGCGCCCGCTGTCAGCAAAAAATCAGACGGAAAGTGCAAGATTGACAAGAACGGCAAATTGCCGAAAGACTGCAAAGCGCGGGCTTTGACAGTAACTATAAACTAGTTGGCGGCTGCCGTTTAGGGCCGTCTTGGATTAACCAGAACCAATTGAATCTAATGCCAGTTAATTGCATTCCTGATATTGAATTTGCATGACCCCGTTTGCTTATAACCAGCAGCTTGAGATGGCGCTGGAATCACTGAAAAGCGAAGGTCGTTACCGCGAGTTTGCCGACATTTGCCGGATCAAGGGCAGGTTTCCCCGGGCGCTCTATCGCGGGCATGGAATTGAAAAGGAAGTCACCGTCTGGTGTTCCAATGACTATCTTGGAATGGGCCAGCACCCCGACGTGCTCTTCGCCATGCACCGGGCCTTGGACGATGTGGGCGCAGGTTCCGGCGGCACCCGGAACATCGCAGGCACCACCCACTACCATGTGGAACTCGAGCGCGAACTTGCCGATCTCCACGGCAAGGACGCGGCATTGCTCTTCAATTCAGGCTACATGGCAAATGAAGCAACCCTGTCAACCCTGGGCAAGCTTTTGCCTGGCTGCATAATTCTCTCAGATGAGCTGAATCACGCTTCAATGATCGAGGGCATCAGGCACAGCCGCTGTGATAAGCATGTCTGGCTCCATAATGATTTGGAACATCTTGGATCGCTCCTCGCGGCAATTGACCCGGCCCGCCCCAAGATCATCGCGTTTGAATCGGTTTATTCCATGGATGGCGATATCGCGCCAATCGCTGAGATTTGCGATCTTGCCCGAAAATACAATGCATTGACCTATCTTGACGAAGTCCATGCGGTAGGCATGTATGGCAACCGTGGCGGCGGCGTCGCCGAGCGTGAGGGCTTGCTGGACCGTATCGACATCATCGAAGGAACACTGGCCAAGGCTTTCGGCCTCATGGGCGGCTATATCGCGGCCAACGCGACCATCATCGATGCCATCCGATCGTTTGCGCCCGGCTTCATATTCACAACGTCAATCGCGCCAGTGATCGCTGCTGGTGCAGTTGCCTCGATCCGCCATTTGAAAACCAGTGACAAGGAGCGCAGCCTGCAAAGGAAGCACGCGAAGCTCTTGATGACCGCACTGAAGGCGCGCACCTTGCCGGTCATTGATACGCCCAGTCACATCGTGCCAATAATCGTGGGCAACCCGACAAAGTGCAAGGCGCTGACGGACCGACTGTTGGATGAGTGCGCAATTTATGTGCAGCCCATCAATTACCCGACTGTTCCGAGAGGCACTGAGCGGCTGCGGCTCACGCCTGGTCCGCTGCACGGCGAACTGGAGATTATCCGCCTGGTTGATGCGTTGGACCAGCTCTGGAACAAGATGCTGTTGCACCGCGCAGCATAGTTGCAATAGGGCGGACTATCTCAGCAGTTTTTCATCTTTCAAACGCCAATATGCCTTTCTATCTTCAAGCTATTGACTTGCTTGTCTAAATCATGCCATCCCGGCCACCGCTGGGATGGCGTTTCACTCAATGACGCTGGACCCTGCGCAATCTTTCGCTATTTTGCGGCGAAACCGAGTAATGCTGAGGGATTCTCATGGCCAAGAAAGCAGTCAAAAAGTCGCCCAAGAAGAGCGCTCCCCTGTTTCCCGGATTCTTCAAGGAGAAGCTGGCCAAGAGTGATCCAAAAATTGCCAAAGCCATAGCCAGCGAACTTGTCCGCCAGCAAAATGAGATCGAGCTGATCGCCTCCGAGAACATTGTCTCGCGCGCCGTAATGGAGGCGCAAGGGTCGATCATGACCAACAAATACGCCGAGGGCTATCCGGGCCGCCGCTATTATGGCGGGTGCCAGTATGTGGATGTTTCAGAAAATCTTGCCATTGAGCGCGCCTGCAAGCTGTTTGACTGCTCTTTCGCCAACGTCCAGCCCCATTCGGGCGCCCAGGCCAACCAAGCCGTGTTCTTTGCCCTGCTGCAGCCCGGCGACACCTACATGGGCCTTGATCTCGCCTGCGGTGGCCATTTGACCCATGGTTCGCCGGTGAACCAGTCCGGCAAATGGTTCAAGGTGGCGCCTTACAAGGTGCGCGAAGATAACCACTTGATCGACTTTGATGCGCTTGCAGCCCAGGCCGCCGAGGTGAAGCCCAAGCTTATCATTGCCGGCGGGTCGGCCTATCCCCGCACATTGGATTTTGCCCGCTTCCGCGCCATCGCCGATAGCGTAGGTGCCATCCTGATGGTGGACATGGCCCATTTCGCAGGGCTTGTGGCCGGCGGCGTCCATCCCAATCCGCTCGAACATGCCCATGTTGTAACAACGACGACCCACAAGACGCTGAGGGGTCCGCGTGGCGGCATGATCCTGTCGCGCGATGAAGCCATGGGCAAGAAGATCAACTCGGCCGTATTCCCGGGATTGCAAGGAGGACCGCTTGAGCACGTGATTGCCGCCAAGGCCGTGGCCTTTGGCGAGGCTCTGCGCCCGGCGTTCAAAAAATATGCGGCGCAAGTTGTGGCCAATGCAAAAGCCCTTGCGACCGAAATGATCGTCGGCGGCTGTGATATTGTTTCGGGCGGCACCGACACGCATTTGATGCTGGTTGACCTCCGCAAGAGGGGCCTGACCGGAAAGGCTTCGGAAGCTGCTTTGGGTCGCGCCTACATCACGTGCAACAAGAACGGCATTCCCTTTGACGCTGCACCCTTCACCATCACCTCGGGCATTCGCTTGGGAACGCCAGCTGGCACAACCCGTGGTTTCGGTGTGGCCGAGTTCAGGGAAGTGGGTAAACTGATCAACGAAGTGCTGGATGGTCTTGCAAGGAATGGCGAAGAAGGCAATGCTAAGGTCGAGGCGGCAGTGAAGCGCAAGGTTCTGGCGCTCACCAAGCGCTTTCCGATCTATTCGTAAAGGAAAATATGCGCTGCCCTTTTTGCAGTAATGAAGAAACCCAAGTGAAGGACTCGCGCTCCAGCGAAGATGGAGCCGCAATCCGGCGCAGACGCTATTGTCCCGATTGCGCCGGAAGGTTCACAACCTTTGAGCGGGTACAATTGCGCGAACTCATGGTGATCAAGAAAACCGGAAGGCGGGTTCCTTTCGACCGCGACAAGCTCATGCGTTCCGTGCAGATCGCCCTGCGCAAGCGGCCGGTTGAGGCCGAGCGGATTGAGCGGATGGTATCCGGCATTGTGCGCCGCCTGGAAAGCTTGGGCGAAAGCGAAATCAAATCGGAAACCGTTGGCAAGCTCATTATGGAAGCCCTTAAAGCGCTGGATGATGTGGCCTATGTGCGCTTTGCCAGTGTTTACAAGAATTTCCGCGAAGCCAAGGATTTTGAAGAACTGATCGACGAGCTCGCAAGCGACGAAGGCGAAGGCGAGAAGAAGTGAACGCCGAACGCCGCTGGATGGAGTATGCCATAAGGCTGGGCCGCCGGGCGCTCGGAACCACCGCCGAAAATCCGCCTGTGGGCTGTGTAATCGTCAAGGATGACCGGGTGCTGGGAGTAGGGTGGACGCAGCCCTCTGGCCGCCCCCATGCGGAAACCGAGGCCTTAGCCATGGCAGGGGCCGCCGCTCGTGGCGCCACCGCCTATGTCACACTGGAACCCTGCGCCCACCACGGCCGCACGCCACCTTGCGCGGAAGCGCTGATTGAGGCAGGCATCGCGCGGGTAGTAACCGCTGTCGAAGACCCGGACCCCCGCACAGCGGGTGCTGGCCATGCCATTCTGAAGTCCGCCGGAGTTGCCGTTGAAACCGGAATATGCGCAGCCGAAGCCCGCCTGGACCTTGCCGGTTTTCTCACTCGAATTACCAAGAAACGTCCCTATGTAACTCTAAAGACTAGTGTTTCTGCCGATGGAAAAATCGCTGCCGCACCTGGCGAGCGCACGCAAATCACCGGCCTCGAAACCAAATCCCGTGTTCACCTCATGCGGGCCCAAAGCGATGCCATATTGGTTGGCCAAAGAACCTTTGAAATCGACCAGCCAAAACTCACGTGCCGATTGCCAGGAATGGAGGTCCGGTCGCCAATTCCCATAGTGGCAGTTTCTTCAGAGGGGTGGCAAGACTTGCGAGCCAAGCTGGTATCCTTGGCCGGGCAGGGCATGAACCGCCTTTTGGTCGAAGGCGGCGCCCGCCTGTCCCGCAGCTTCCTCGATGCCGACCTGGTGGATGAAATCCACATCTTCCAAAGCCAAACCATCATTGGTCCACAGGGCGTAGATGCAATCTTCGGCATGCCAATCCCTGACCTCGAAAAACGCTTCAGACCCTCCCAACCGGAAGCCCTTGGAACCGACACGCTGACCGTCTATGAACGGCGCTGATCATGTTCACAGGCATAGTCACGGATATTGGCGAAATTTCAAGCGTTGAAAAGCGTGGCGATACGCGATTCACTATTGCAACTTCATATGACACAAAGGGCATCGCCATCGGCGCATCCATTGCTTGCGCGGGCTGCTGCCTGACTGTCATTGAAGTTGCCGAAGGCAAATTTCTTGTCGAAGCCTCTATGGAAACTCTTTCAAAAACCACGCTCAAATATTGGAAAGTTGGAACACGCATCAACCTCGAGCGCGCCGTCAAAGTCGGCGATGAACTCGGCGGACATATCGTTTCCGGTCATGTCGATGGGCTTGGCGAAATCCTCTCCATCACACCAGAAGGTGATTCCAAACGCTTCCGCTTCAAAGCGTCAAAAGACATTGCCCGTTTCATCGCGCCCAAAGGCTCGGTTACACTCGATGGAACATCGCTCACCGTCAACGAGGTTGAAGGCAGCACTTTCGGTGTAAACATCATCCCTCACACTCAAGCGGCCACTACATGGGGCCATGCGCGGGTGGGCGATGCGGTTAACATTGAAATAGATATGCTGGCGCGCTATGTGGCGCGTCTCGCGGAATATGAAAAGTCATGAAAACCGAAAAGAAATCAACAGCATCAGACAAGATCAAGGCCCACCTCCTCATCCTTGAGGCAAGGTTTTACGCCGACTTGTGCGATGAGCTGGCCAAGGGTGCGATTGCGGCGATTGAGGGGGCGGGGGCAACATGGGAGCGTCTTGCTGTTCCCGGCGCGCTGGAACTGCCCGGTGCTGTGGCACTCGCAGAAATCACCGGCTCTTATGATGGTTATGTCGTGCTAGGATGCGTGCTGCGCGGTGAAACCAGCCATTATGATATCGTTGCCAATGAAAGCGCCAGCGGCATCATGTCTTTGACACTCGAAGGGCTTTGCATCGGCAATGGCATTCTTACCTGTGAAAACGAAGCGCAGGCTTGGGTCCGCGCCAAAGTTTCCGAAATGGACAAGGGTGGCGGCGCCGCGGAGGCAGCCCTTGCCATGATCCGCTTCAAACGCGCCATGGAAGCGAAAGTCACCCAATGAGCAAGCGCGCCAAGCCAAGCGAGCGCACCGCTGCAAGGCTGGGTGCGGTTCAGGCGCTGTATCAGATGGATCTTGCCGAGACCGATGTCGGCGAAACATTGGCGCAATTTTCAACGCGTGTGGTTGGCGAAAATTTTGAAGATGGCCAATGCGGTGAAGCGGACTACAAATTTCTGAAGGAAGTTGTCGACGGCGCCGTACGCGAGCAGGCGAGCATTGACCCCGCTGTAGATGCAATTCTCGACAAGACCTGGCCCATTCACCGGCTTGACGCCACAGTCCGCGCCATCCTCCGTGCCGCCGCCTATGAGATCATGTTTATGGAGCGCGTTCCAACGCGTGTTTCCATCAGCGAATACCTGGATGTCGCTGGCGCATTTTTCGGCGAAGAAGAACCGCGCCTCATCAATGGTGTTCTGAACACATTGGCCCGCGCGCGCCGTCCCGGGGAATTTGCCGCATGACCGACGTCGCCTTGGCCAAACGCAATATTCTGCTGCTGGCGATTTCCCAGGCTCTCTATTCCATCTGCGTAATCACGGTTTTCGCAACGGGCAGTCTTGTCGGCCTCATGCTCGCCCCCAATGCCGGTTTGGCAACGGTGCCAATTACGACTTTTGTCCTGGGTTCAGCCCTGACCACGATCCCCGCGTCACTGATCATGCAGCGTTTTGGGCGCTTGCCGGTTTTCCTCATTGGCGCGACCCTCTGCGTGGCAGGGGCCATCCTTTCGGTCTATGCGATTTACACAAAAGATTTTGCCCTGTTTTGCTTTGCCACGGCCCTTCAGGGCGTATTCCAGTCAACCAGCGGGTTTTACCGCTTTGCCGCCGTTGAAGGTGCCAGCGAAGCGATGAAACCCATGGCCATTTCCTGGGTGCTGACGGGCGGCGTTGTGGCAGCTGTGGCGGGCACACTTATCTCCAGCGGCACATCGGACCTCTTTGCTCCCCATACCTTTGCCGGTTCCTATATGGCCGTTGCCTTCGTAGCGTTGATTGCCATGGCCGTGCTCATGTTGCTCAAATTGCCGAAGCCGACTGCAGAGGACGTGCATGGCCCGCGCCGGTCCTGGACGGAGCTGCTGCGCCAGCCCAAGCTCATCGTTGCCATGGCCAGTGGAACTCTGGCCTATGGCATGATGAACTTCATGATGACGGCAGCACCCGTGGCCATGGTAGGGCATGGGCATGATAAGACAGATGCCTCATGGGTCATCCAGTGGCATGTGCTGGCGATGTTCGTGCCGAGCTTTTTCACCGGGCAACTGATCGCCAGATATGGCGCTCCAAAAATTGCGGCGATCGGCATGGCGATATTGATCGGATCAGCAATCATCGGTCTTTCTGGAATCAGCTTCGGACACTACGCGGTGGCTCTCATCCTGCTGGGCCTGGGCTGGAATTTCGGCTTCATTGGCGGCACCACAATGCTCACCAGTTGCTACACTTCGGCTGAGCGCGGCAAGGTGCAGGGCGCCAATGATTTCATCATGTCAGCGGTTGTGGCCCTTGCTTCATTCAGTTCCGGAAAATTGTTGGCGGCTGCGGGATGGGACTTCATAAATATTGCCATCTTCCCCATCGCTGTGCTGGCCCTGCTGCTGATTGTTTGGCAATCGTGGAATTTAAAGCTTGGCGCCTAGCCAGGATGCCCACAAGCCGGCCCTAACACTGCCCATTGCTTCTTTTTGCCTGATTTGGCATATCCCAGCCATCAATCCGGGGCAGGGGACGGACACGGGAGGATTCGCGTGTCTGGATTGCACCGGGGCAACACAAACAAAAGGGTTGATTCATGACCTCCACTCTCTGGCTGATCGTGCTCGCGGGCGCGCTGTCCATCGTTTACGGCATCGTCACAACACGGGGCCTCATGGCTGCCGATGCGGGTTCGGCCCGCATGCAGGAAATTTCGGCGGCTGTACGCGAAGGGGCATCGGCCTATCTCAAGCGCCAATATCAGACCATCGCAGTTGCAGGCGCTGTGATTTTTGTGATCGCCTGGGTTTTGCTCGGCGGCTACTCGGCGATTGGATTTTTGATTGGCGCTGTTCTATCTGGCGCTGCTGGCTTCATCGGCATGAACGTGTCAGTGCGCGCTAACGTGCGTGTAGCACAAGCCGCAACCAAGTCGCTCGCGGGTGGACTGGACCTCGCATTCAAGGCCGGTGCCGTCACCGGCCTTCTTGTTGCTGGCCTCGGTCTGCTCGGTGTTACGATTTATTTCGCGATTCTCACGCAAGGGATTGGACTGGAAGCCACCAGCCGTACCGTGATTGACGCCCTCGTTGCCCTCTCATTCGGCGCTTCATTGATTTCCATTTTCGCCCGTCTTGGCGGCGGTATCTTCACCAAGGGTGCAGACGTTGGCGGCGACATGGTTGGCAAGGTTGAAGCTGGCATTCCCGAGGATGATCCGCGCAACCCCGCAACCATCGCTGACAATGTCGGCGACAATGTTGGCGATTGCGCCGGCATGGCCGCCGACCTGTTCGAAACCTATGTGGTGACGACCGTGGCCACCATGGTTCTGGCTGCCATCGTGCTGCCTGATGCCATGAAGCTTGCAGGCATGGTGTTGCCGCTCGCCATCGGCGGCGCCTGTGTGATCACCTCGATCATCGGTTCATTCTTTGTGAAGCTGGGCGCCAACAACAACATCATGGGCGCTCTTTACAGAGGCATCATAGTCACCGGCCTTCTCTCGCTCGTCGCATTGTATCCCGTAATTTCCTATATGTTTGGCGGCATGGCCACTGACCTCGGCGGTTTCACGCCCATGCGTTTGTTCTGGTGCGGCGTCGCGGGCCTGGTGATCACCGGCCTCATCATCTGGATCACCGAATACTACACCGGAACCGGCAAGCGTCCGGTCAATTCCATCGCCGAAGCCTCGATCACCGGTCACGGCACCAACGTGATTCAGGGCCTTGCAGTCTCCATGGAGGCAACAGCAGTGCCGGCACTCATCATCATTGCCGGCATCATTGTAACCTTCAATCTCGCTGGCCTTTTTGGCGTGGCGGTTGCTGTAACCACCATGCTCGCGCTCGCTGGCATGATCGTGGCGCTCGATGCCTTCGGACCAGTGACCGACAACGCTGGCGGCATCGCAGAAATGGCGGGCCTTCCAAAGGAAGTGCGCCACAACACCGATGCGCTTGATGCGGTGGGCAACACCACCAAGGCCGTAACCAAGGGCTATGCCATCGGTTCGGCAGGCCTCGGCGCTCTTGTGCTCTTCGCTGCTTACACGCAGGACCTGAAGTTCTTCGCGGCAAACGCCGCGCCGGGAAGCTTCTTTGAAGGCGTGAATGTTTCCTTCGATCTCTCCAATCCATATGTGGTTGTTGGGCTTATATTTGGCGGTTTGCTGCCATACCTCTTCGGTGGCATGTCCATGACGGCGGTTGGCCGCGCCGCCCAATCGGTTGTGGTTGAAGTGCGCCGCCAGTTCAAGGAACGCCCCGGCATCATGAAGGGCACGGAAAAGCCTGATTATGCCAGAGCCGTTGATCTGCTCACCAAGGCCGCCATCAAGGAAATGATCATTCCCTCCATGCTGCCGGTGTTCTCACCCATCGTGATCTTTGCCGTAATCACCTGGATCGCCGGCAAAGCCGAAGGCTTCGCGGCCTTGGGCGCCATGCTGATGGGTGTTATCGTGACCGGCCTGTTCGTAGCCATTTCCATGACCGCCGGCGGCGGCGCTTGGGACAATGCGAAGAAATCCTTCGAGGATGGTTTCGTGGACAGCAAGGGCGTCAAGCACCTGAAGGGCTCGGAAGCCCATAAGGCGTCTGTCACTGGCGACACCGTAGGCGATCCCTACAAGGACACCGCAGGGCCAGCGGTCAATCCCATGATCAAAATTACCAATATCGTGGCGCTGCTGCTGCTGGCGGTTTTGGCCGGGCATTAATCATATCTGACAACCAGTTGAAAAGGTCGGCGGAAACTCCGGCCTTTTTCTAATTGTGAATTGGATTGTGGACGATGACAATAATTCAATTTAAGCCTGTGCAAAGAGGATCGCACAGGAAAATCAAATGGCAGTACCAGATTACCAATCTCTAATGCTGCCAGTTTTGGTGCACTCGTCACGGGGAGAAGTCCGCATCGGCGATGTCGTCGATCAACTTGCTGTGGAGCTCAAACTTTCCGATGACGACCTTGCCGAAGTTATTCCAAGTGGGAAGCAAACCACTTTCGCAAACCGTGTTCATTGGGCAAAATCATATCTCAAACAGGCGGGTTTGGTGGAGGCAACGAAGCGTGCTCATTTTAGAATCAGTGATCGGGGAAAATTGGTTTTAAACCGCAGCCCTGATCGCGTTGACATCAATTTCTTAAAACAGTTTCCCGAATTTATTGAATTTCAAAACCGATCAAGCAGTTCGGATGAGGCCTCAATTGACCCGACTGCATCAAGTGGTGAATTGGTTGATACCATTCAGACACCTGATGATCGCATGCGTTCGGCAAGCCATCTCATAAATGAAACTTTAGGGGCGGATATATTGGAACGCTTGAGAGCAGCCAAACCCGCATTTTTCGAACGGGTCGTCGTTCAATTACTTCTTTCAATGGGATATGGTGGCACTTTTGCCGAAGCTGGTCGAGCAATCGGTCGCTCTGGTGACAATGGCATTGATGGCGTGATTGACCAAGACACCTTGGGATTGGACCGTGTCTATATTCAAGCCAAGCGCTATGCTGAAGACGTTACAGTTGGTCCCGGCGATATTCGGGACTTCTTTGGAAGCCTTGACATGCACAAAGCCGCAAAGGGACTGTTTGTAACCACTTCATCATTCACAAAATCAGCGGCAGAAACAGCAGACAAACTTGGCAAGAGAATTGTCCTAATTGATGGAAAAATGCTCGCCCAATTGATGATAAAGTTCAATGTCGGCGCACGTGTGGAAGAAGTCTTTGAAATAAAAAAAATTGATGAAGAGTTTTTTGAATAGCTTTCATCAGTTAGCATTACAGATACTTTTTCATATTTTGCAACTTTCTCTTTGTGCAAATATCTTGCGCTAACTGGTCTAATCAACACCATGCCATCGTGTTCTGGCTGGGCATCGCCTATGCGCGCACCATCGTCTTCATGCTGGCCTTCATTTGCATCCTGGGTCTTTTCTGGGAAGTTATGACTTAGTCCCGCTCGACTTGAAAGCAGGTCCCCCGCGACGGCGAAATCCGCGCGGAGGCTTCTCTTGGCTCGACTGGCAGTTCCGGCGCGAGGGGCGGATTTCTGCGCTGAGACGAACCAGGCCATTAACCAATGGTTGACGTTAGGCAGAAAAATTGACGGAAACAAACGGTTTTACTCGCTAAAATTGAAAACAACGTGGATTTCAAAATGGGTGGAAACGTGCCATTAAATTGTTTCGCTTAGAAATTTACCGATGAAAAACCGGTCTGCGCTGCAGTTTCTCCTGGTCGTAATCGTCCCTCTGTATTTGACTGGCGGTGGCGTTGTTGCATTAACCATGGATCTCCTTGACCGTTTGTCGACCGGCGCCAATTTTGAGGATCACAATCGCACGGCGGAAGTGGTGTCGTCCGCGCTTGACGCCAGCCAGCAACAGCTTGCTGATCTATTGATCGACAACACAAATTGGGACGCGGCTGCGATAAATTTGTCCGCACCTGAAGTAAATTTTGAATTCTTTGAGGCAAGCTGGGGGATTCCGAGCGCCATAGGCACCAACTACGATGTTGTAGCCGCCGTTGACAAGAATGGCGAGACAATCATGGGCATGGCCGAGGGCAGTATCCTTACAGCCAACATGAATGACTATCTGGGCGGCCGTCTATTAGGCATGTTGGCTGAACTGCCAAGCAACAATATTCAACCCCGGACGACCTCAGCAATTATAAAAACTTCCGATGGAACAGCCATCGTTGCCGTAGGCAACGTTGCGCCAACAACCCGGGGTCTTGATCTCGGCACGAACGAGCCGCGGTTTCTCATTATGGCGAAATTCATGACCAGCGAATTCATCTCCCAACTGGGAGAGAAATTTGTGGTAAAAAACATGCGACTCTTGCCAGCGAACCAAAGCGCTCCCGGCAGTTTGGCGGTCACCAATCGTTTTGGAGACAGCGTTGACGAATTAACCTGGGACGACCGGCGACCAGGTGACTTAACACGCGAACTAGTTCAGCCCGCCGCCGTCATAACGCTGTCCGTCCTGATGGCCGTGTTGAGCGCGATTGCGTTCCTGTGCTGGTGGCAATTTCGCGACATCGACAAACGCGAGCAGAAGTCCAATTTTGAAGCGCGCCATGACGCACTCACCGGGCTTCTCAATCGGGCCGCTATCGTCGCTGAAACAGACGCTGCGCTCGCGAAAGATTTTCGTGGTGTCTGCGTCCTCTTCATCGATCTCGACGGTTTCAAGGTTGTCAATGATACTTACGACCACCGGACGGGTGATCATCTCCTGTGTTCAGTCGCAGCTAGGTTCAAAACATTGACGCCCGGAGGTGCATTGATCAGCCGCATCGGAGGTGACGAGTTTGTCATCTTGTTCCGTGGCGCCAGTGCCACAATCCAGGCAGAAACGGCAGCAAGCAAGATTGTCGCTTTCCTGCAAACGCCATTTGATTTCGATGGCCGCATTGCAAAGATAGGTGCAAGCATCGGAATTGCCGCATCGGCGGATCCGGAAATTCGAGCGGCTGAACTCCTGCGCCAGGCAGATATTGCGATGTACAAAGCCAAGTCTGACGGTAAGAACCGCTGTTGTGTATTCACCAAATCCATGGATGCCGATCGCGGTGAGACATTGGAAATTGTTTCGGAACTGCGCGATATAGTTGTCCGCAAAGAGATTGAAATTGCCTATCAACCGATTGTTGATGCATTTTCGCGCAAGATGACGGGTGTGGAAGCGCTTGCGCGCTGGCCTGGTGGAACAGCCAGGGAAGTCGGCCCGGAACGCTTTATCGCCAGTGCGGAAACGGCCGGCATAATCAATCAACTTGGAGAAATAATTCTTGAGCGCGCTTGCACTGACGCAATGAAGTGGGCCGATCTCCATGTTGCCATCAACATTTCACCACTGCAGTTGCTCGATCCCGAATTTGTTTCACGCACTTTGTCCATCATAGATCGCATTGGATTGGACCATGGCCGGATCGAACTTGAAATCACCGAAGGCACGCTGATTGACGATGTTGCGAGGCTCAAGCCGATTTTCGCCACATTGCGCTCGGCCGGCATATCCCTGGCCCTGGACGATTTTGGCGCAGGCTATTCAAGCATTGCATATCTGCGCGAGCTCCCATTCGATCGCATCAAGATTGACCGCTCGCTGACCAGCGCCATTCTCACCAGCGGCTCAGCGCGGCACATGATCCAGGCCACAGGTCTCATTGCAAAGGGCATCGGTGCCGTGGTGACTGCGGAAGGTGTGGAGGCCGAGGAGGAAATCCAGATACTCAAACTGGCAGGTTGTGCCAATCTGCAGGGCTTTCTCTTCGGCAAGCCACAAGACGCAAACTCGATAACGAGAGCACTGACGTTAAGTACGGCGGCAATTGTGGCCGCCACGCACCGTGCCCAAATGGGATCGCGATGATTTAGAGACTGGGTTTGGACCCGAGTATACCCCTGAATATATCCTGCAGCACTGAAAGCTCGCCGCCTTGCACTGGGGTCTGCCGGTTGTTAATGTTAATGATGCGGCCATCCAGCAGTCCGTATTGGGCAAAGCTGACAACTTGATCACTCTTGTCAAAACGCACGGCGATAACTTCGCGGCTGGTTTCCTTGGGCTGCAGGAAGGCGCGGCTTTCGGTGATGCTGGTGATGTAATAATTGCTGTCACCCTCGAAATTCACGCTCGCGGTTGTCGAGGGCGAACCGAGAATGCCTTCAACTTCGGTTTTGGACATGCCTTCCGTAATCTGCCCGAAAGCGCCCGGCCTTGCGATATAGCCATGGTGATTTATGCTGGGCGAACAGGCCGAAATCCCGGTTGCCAGCAGGATTGCCATCAGCCACACAGCCGGCATATTTCGGTGGTTCGCCATCTTGTTCCAACAACACCCTGTTTTCATGTAATCTTCTTTTGCCTCAACCAGGAGCCAACGGCAACCCTATGATCCTGAAACGAATATTCAAACCACGGGAAAAGCCCGGGCCCCGCCTTTACGAAGCAATTGTGGCTGCCGCGCGGCATGATAACTTTTATCAAAACATGGCCGTTCCCGACACCATCGAGGGCCGCTTTGAAATGATCGTGCTTCACATGTATTTGGTGCTGCAGAGACTCAAGGATGAAGGCGTGGAAGATTTGCGGCAGAACCTCACAGACGAGTTTTTTGCCGATATGGATGGCTCGCTGCGCGAATTTGGCGTGAGTGATGTGGCTGTGGGCAAGAAAGTGCGCAAACTGGCGGAGTCCTATTATGGGCGGCTCACGGCCTATGAAAAGGCGCTGGATTTTGGCCGCGGGGCGCTGGAGGAGGCGCTGAGGCGCAATATCTATCCTAATGACGCACCCGTGGCCGCCACAAATGCCATGGTTGACTACGTGGTTTCTGCGGTAAAAGTGCTGAGCAAATTGCCGCGCGAGCAGGTCATGGAAGGAAAGTTCAGTTTCCAATGAAGCAAGCTGTTTACGAATTTTCCAGGCCTCTTCAAGTCGACCGAGTCCCAAAGCTCGGCAGCCATGAGCGGTTGACGGCTGATTCCAAGGAATGTGACGCACTCGCCGCCCGCGTCGGAATTCCAAAAATCCACAGCTGTGGCGGTTTCCTGAAAGTCAGTCCATGGCGCGGCGGCGGGCTCAAAATTACTGGAAACCTTGAAGCCGAAGTGGACCAGATTTCCGTTGTCAGCCTGGAAACATTCACAGAAAAGGTTAACTTTCAAGTCGAGCGGTTTTTTCTCCCCCAGCGAGAATCGCAATCAACCAGCGAAGAAGATGTGGATGTGATTGAAAACGGCAGTGTGGATTTGGGTGAGATTTTGGCGGAAACGCTGGCTCTTGAACTTGATCCATACCCGCGCAAGCCCGGCGATGTATTTCATGACGTGCTGGAATCCGTTGAGCCAGAGAAAGTGTCACCCTTCACCAAGTTGAAACCCCTTGAATATTAGGGGTTGTATCCCCTGCAATTGCCTCTATTTTCCCGATTCACATGACAACTGATTTGATTATAGCGCTCGATGCCATGGGCGGCGACGTGGGCCCCGGCATCGTGGTTCCCGCTGCCGAACTTGCAGCCATTCGCCATCCCACCTACCGGTTTCTGCTGTTTGGCGACCGGGCCAAAATTGCGCCGCTCCTGGAGAAATATCCCCGGCTGAAAGCCAGGTCAGAAATCCGCCATTCCGATGTTGCGATTGCCATGGATGAAAAACCCAGCCAGGCGCTGCGCCATGGCCGCGGTAAAAGCAGCATGTGGCAGGCGATCCAGGCGGTTCAAACGGGCGAGGCCCACGCGGCGGTTTCCGCCGGCAACACCGGTGCGCTCATGGCCATGTCGCGCTTTATTCTCAAAACTTTGCCTGGCATATCCCGCCCCGCCATTGCCGCAATTTGGCCAACGCTGCGCAGTGAGAGCATCGTTCTGGACGTGGGCGCCACAATCGGCGCAGACGCCTCCCAGCTGGTTGAATTCGCCATCATGGGAGAGGCCATGGCCCGCTGCCTGTTTGGCCTGACGCGCCCGACCGTCGGCTTGCTCAATATCGGAGTTGAGGAAGTCAAAGGTTTGGAACAGGTAAAAGACGCAGCCAGGCTTTTGCGGGAGATGAAGTTGCCGATGGAATATGTGGGCTTCGTTGAGGGCGACGATATTGGCAAGGGCACAGTCGATGTTGTTGTAACGGAAGGCTTCACCGGGAACATCGCACTCAAAACCGCTGAAGGAACCGCCAAGCAGGTGGCTACGTACCTCAAGTTGGTGCTGAACCGGACATGGGTTTCCAAATTTGGCGCAGTGTTGGCCGGCAGCGCCTTCGCAGCTCTCCGCGATCGCATGGACCCGCGCAAACACAATGGCGGCGTTTTCGCCGGACTGAATGGCGTGGTTGTCAAAAGTCACGGTGGCACCGATGAATTGGGCTTTGCCACGGCAATCGATGTGGCCATAGAAATGGTGCGCAACGGTCTGGTGCAGAAAATTGGGGAGGATATGGC
>JANMHO010000311.1:0-23049 GCA_031375195.1 Rhodobiaceae bacterium | reverse complement strand
CGCTCCAGCCAGATCTTTTGCGACACCGTGCGCCCCTTGCCGGTCTTGACTTTCACCTTGAGATTGCGGCCACTCAGTTCATTTCTGCTGCCGGGCCGGCTCATGCGCCCCTCCTGAACGAGCCATCTTCCAGCATGAGTTTCGTCAGGATGCCTTCGCGCAAGCCCCGGTCCGCCACGCGAATGCGCTGCGCCGGAAACGCCAGCCGGATTTCCTCCAGGATGGCGCAGCCCGCCATCACCAGGTCAGCCCGCTCCTTGCCAATGCACGGGTTCAATATGCGCTCCGCGTAAGTCATGGCCAGAAGCTGCGCTGTCACCTGCCCCACATCGCTGCTGGACAGCCAGGTTCCGTCGACGCGTGAACGGTCATAGCGCCGAAGCCCCATTTGAATGCCCGCGATCGTTGTCACGGTTCCTGATGTTCCCAGCAAGTGCGATGGCAGGGATGCCCCACCCCTGATGCCTTCGACCTGCGCCACAAACTGCAGCAACAGCGGCCGGATGAAATCCCGCATCGCCGCGAATGATTGTGAGGTCACGTCCACGCCTCCCCCGAACCGTTCTGAAATGCTGACAACCCCTGCCGCAAGTGAAGTCCAGGCCAAAATCTCGTGCCGGTCGCCGCGCCGCTCCACCCACATGACTTCCGTGGAGCCCCCGCCGATATCAAACACCAGCGCGCTTTCAGCATGGGGATCAATCAGCGGTTCAGCGCCAGTCGCCGCAAGTTGTGCTTCAGTCTCCCGGTCAATGATTTCGAGCTCCAGCCCTGTCTCAGCCGCCACCCGCGCGATAAACTCCGCGCCATTGCTGGCCATGCGGCAGGCTTCCGTGGCGATCAACCGGCGTTTCCGGACCTTGTGCCAGAAAAGTTTGTTGGAGCACACCCGCAAGGCTTCAATGGTGCGGCTCATGGCGGAGCTGCTGAGCGACCCCGTTTTGCCAAGCCCCTCGCCCAGCCGCACAATGCGTGAAAACGCGTCGATGACACGAAATCCGTGGACTGATGGCGTTGCGATCAACAGCCTGCAGTTATTGGTGCCCAGATCCAGGGCCCCATAGCTTGCATCGCCAACAGCCGCCTTCGGACTTCCGGGAACTTCCGAAGCTGGCAGATCGTCCGATCGGCCGTTGTTCCCAAGCACTCCGAATCTGCGCCTGCCACGGGAATTTTCCCGATCGCTGGTCGCGTCCACTCTCAAACTTTCCGGATGCCCTGCCCTCGACAGAAATTGCCTGGAGTTCAGTAATCATCCCTTAATCATTTCGTTACTGCCATCTTAACAGCTTGGGACCCCACGTAAAGCAAATGAATCCCATCGAATGTGACCGAGCCAATTAACTTAGAATTGATACTAGGGGGACTACTTTACCCCCCAGGACAGGGTGCAATGCGGACATTTGGAACACGGTGGTTCAAGGAAAACTCGCTCATTGGCGAATATGCCGAGCATTTTGGCGCGGGCGTAACCCGCCAGAAACAGACCATGGCGCTCAACGCCGCGAAGGTTGAAGCCGAGCTGGCGTCCAAGGCAAAGTCCGAATTCATTGCGAATATGAGCCACGAGCTGCGCACGCCCCTCAACGCCATTATCGGATTTTCCGAGATGCTGGCCACCCAGACCGTGACCGGCGCTGACAAGGTTGAACAATATTCCGCCCACATTGGCCAAGCTGCCGAACATCTTCTGGCATTGATCAACGGCATTCTCGACGTCTCGAAAATCCAGGCCGGAAACCTGTCGGTTGACCTGGAATCCGTGGATATCAATGAAATCCTGGAATCCTGCCTGCTGATTGTGGAAGCCAAGGCCCGTGACAAAAGCATTGTCCTTAAGACAACCGTCTCGCCGGATCTGCCAAATTTTCATGCCGACCCGCTGAGGCTCAAGCAAATTCTGATTAACCTTCTTAGCAACGCGGTTAAATTCACGTCAGCCGGCGGCCGCGTGGAATTGGACATAACGCCGCTCGACACAGGCTTTGGCCGCATCGTTCTGAGCGATACGGGCATCGGCATGTCGGTTGCCGAAATTGGAACAGCGATGAGCCCTTTTGGCCAGGTCGATGCCGGTTTCAACAAGCGCCATGAAGGCACCGGCCTTGGTCTGCCCATTGCCCACGCATTGGCGCGCCTGCATGGCGGCAACCTCACAATTGAATCTCAAAAAGGTCGCGGAACGCGGGTCACCGTGACTTTGCCGCTCGCCACCAAAGGTCAGTCAACTTTTCTCTCACCCGGCAACAACCTTCAGTAAAGGGCATCAAAGGTCATGGACAGCTCAATTCTCGTCACGCAGGAACAACCCAGTGCTTATGCCGGGTCAACCTTGCGCATAGGGCGCGTGGTGGCCGTAACCGGTGCGCACGCCATCATCCTGCTTGATATCGGGACCCAGACTGGCGACCCTGAAAAAGACAGAAGCCCGGAAATCGGCACCCTGCTGAAGGTCGACACCAATACGGCGGTTTCACTGGCGCTTGTTTCAGCCTTGAGCTCGCCCACGCCTTCCCACAACAATTCCGAACAGGAACTGCGCATTGTGGAAGTCGAGTTCATTGGCGAACTTCCAAAAGACGAAGATGGCAAGCCAAAATCGTTCCGCCGCGGTATTTCTTCCTACCCCTCGCTGGGTGACACGGTTTACCGCGCCAACCGCAATGAATTGTCCAAGGCCTACGCCTGCGATTCCGAAACATCCATTCGCGTCGGCCACATCCAGCAGGACCGGACCATTCCCGCCATGATCAAGATTGACGAAATGCTCGGCAAGCATTTCGCCGTTCTCGGAACCACGGGCACCGGCAAGTCCTGCACCGTGGCGCTCATCCTGCGCCGCATTCTGGAGAAAAATCCGCAGGCCCATATTCTGCTGCTCGATGTTCATCGCGAATACGCCCAGTCCTTCAAGGGCATGTCTGAAGTCATCTCGCCTGAAAACATGGTGCTGCCATTCTGGCTTTTGAACTTCGACGAAGCTGTTGAAATTCTTATCGGTCAGCAGCCCGGCCGGGAAACCGACGTTGAAATCCTGCGCGAGCTTATTCCCCTGGCCAAAGGCCGCTACATGAACAACCAGCGCCGTGACAAGTCAACGATCACGCGCTCCAGCGCGGAAAGCGCCAATATCGGCGTTGACACCCCGCTGCCCTACAGAACGTCCGACCTCATCGGCATTCTTGAGGAATACATCGGCAAGCTCGAGCTCCGCGGCGAGCTTTCGCCCTACAAGCGCCTGAAGGCCCGCATCGAAACCATCTCCCGCGATCCGCGCTATGGCTTCATGTTCGGCAGCCTCACCGTGCAGGACAATATGGCGGCCGTTCTCGCCCGCCTGTTCCGCATTCCAGTGAACGGCAAGCCAATCGCCATTCTGGAACTGGGCGGCCTGCCGTCGGAAATCATCAACGTTGTCGTCTCTGTTCTCGCCCGCCTTGCCTTTGACTTCGGCGTCTGGAGCGCCGGCCGCATTCCCATCACCTTTGTGTGCGAAGAGGCCCATCGCTACGTTCCAAACGACAAGACGCTGGGCTTCGAGCCAACCAAGAAATCGCTTTCGCGCATCGCCAAGGAAGGCCGCAAATACGGCGTGTCCCTGTGCATCGTGACCCAGCGCCCGGCGGAGCTCGATCCAACCATCCTCTCCCAGTGCAACACGATCTTCTCCATGCGCCTCACCAACGAGCGCGACCAGGACATCCTGCGCGCCGGCATTTCCGATGCCGCGGCCAGCCTGCTCGAGTTCATGTCAACCATGGGCACCGGCGAAGCCGTCACCTTCGGCGAAGGCGTGGCGCTGCCAACCCGCATCAAGTTTGACATGTTGCCAGCCGATGAATGGCCAAGAAGCAACACGGCTTCCTTCACCACCAACTGGGCCAAGGACCTGCCGGACGATTCATTCCTGCATGAAGTCGTCAATCGCTGGCGCGCCCAAACCTTCAATCCGGACAGCGCCAACTACGCCGTTGAAGCAGCGCCCGCGCCACTGCCCATCGCTGCGCCTGAAGCGCCGTATTCCGGCATCCAGCGCCGCGCGCCTGCCCCGCCGCCAATCCAGCAGCGGCCCGGCATCCAGCCAGCGCCATCGAACTACGGGCATCCGGCGCCATCGCAGAACGCAGCACCACCCCCAATCCAGCCCGCCGCCAGCCAGCAGCAAAGCCTCTCAAGCCTGATCAAGCAGTTCAGGGCATAATCGCCTTGCGCCGGAACCCCGCCGCCGCTAGAACACCCCCATTCCCGGCGCATTGGGGGATCGGCTAACGGTAGGCCCTCAGACTCTGACTCTGATTGTCTAGGTTCGAATCCTAGTCCCCCAGCCAAGAACAGCAGCCGCCAGAAACACTTGATTTTATTGGGTTTCCTAAGCTGCTTTCCGTCCTATGTGTCACATGTGACCGATGCACGATGTGTTACTAGTTTGCAATTGCCAAAGGGACCGGAGCGCCGTTTCACTCGACTCAAGCTGACCTCAATCCAAGTGACGTAATATCACCGCTAAATTGGTGACCGACATTGGCCCTAAGGTTGCTCGGATGAAGAGCTTTAAGCTGGCGGGTTAGAGAGTGGATTTAGGCCGTGTACGATGCTCGCAATGTTTCGCGCTTTATTCACGAGGTCTTTGGCGTCCTGAATGTATTCGTTACATGCGCTAAATAGATTTTTCCCCCCGATTTGGAAATCTTCCCATTTAGGGCGAAGTGGCATGCTTTGGTTCAACCAACCCATGTTGGAACCATCCGGAGGCTTAACCTCATTCATGGAAAGGCGAACGGTTGGGTTGCTTTCGTAGCGGACTCCCCAAAATCCCGTGAATGCCACCTCAATCGGTGGGTGCCCTGCTCGATGAACGGTTACATTTCTCACCTTGGTGAGCAAGTGATTGTCGAAGTTCTTTCTCTCGGCCTGAAATTGTTTCGTGAATTCTTTGCGGCGGGTCTGCTCACCAATGGAAAGGCTTTTGAACCAACTTTCCAGCCGCCGATTAGAGTCATGACCAAAACAGCAGTTGACAATATCTGCAACGCTTCGAGTGCAGGGCAGGAAAGCATCAAAATGTGCATACAGATGACGCTGCCAATCAGTCTCAATATATGCCCCTGAACTTTGCAAGGCCACATTCATTGCAGTCCGCTCTGGCGGAACTAGAGCCTCCCGCATCCGTTGCAAATGCAAGGAAGCGTATTCAAGCTTTAGGTCGGCACCATTCCAAAGGTGTTCATTCATCCCAGTTTACCGCTACATGCCTTTATTAGAACGGACTTTTTTACCAACGCAACCGTTAGCATAGACGTAATTCCATGCTCGGATAACTCTCTCCCTGTCATTGCGGTTCACAGTGACAGTGCGCACAATAGGATTGCAGTCACAACCACTTTTCCACATGGTCTATGACGCACTGGGACGTTTGATGCGATCAATCGGTGCTGCAATCTGCACAAGAACCGTAATCGCCTGCTAGTCGCCGCTCAGGGGCAAGTGTTCTGACGGCGCAAGGGCAGGATTGAACCGGCGTCATCGTTCAAACCGCATTCAGGTCAAGACCTCCAGCCCGTGCTTCTCGACGACGGCGAGCAGCTTGAGCGCCATGCCGCTCGGGCGTTTTGCTCCGGACTCCCATTTCTCGATCGTCGATTCGCTGGTGTTGAGATAGCGGGCGAAAACGGGCTGGCTGACGCGGTGGCGCCGCCGGAGCCTTTGAATGTCGCCGGCGGTGAACTGGGGGGCCGCCTCCAGGCTCTGCTCATCAAAATCGCGCATGGTCGCCTTGTCGATTGCCCCCACCCTGTGCAACGCCTTGGCAGAGGCATGAATGGCGGCGAAAGCCTCGCTCTTGAACGTCTTTTTCTTCATGGTCGCATCTCCTTGCATATTTCAATCCAGGCCATTTGACGCAAAAGCAGCTTCACCTGTGAATCCGTGAGGCTGGCGTAGGACTTGGCCAGCATGCGGAAGGCCCGCAATTCCGCAGCGTCGATGTTTTCCATATCCTTCTTGGCAAACAGGTATTCGTAAACCCAAAAGCCGCCTGCCTTGGCCAGAAGGATCGCGCGGTATTCATTCCTGTTCAAGCGTCTCTTGAACACGCCGCCGCCCAGATCATCCGCCTGGCCGCGCGCAGCCTGTCCTGCGGTCCTGCACAGTTCGGTTTCGGCAATCAGGGCTTTGCGCGCCACCCTGGCAAACCAGGCCGTCATGAAAATACGCGGCGGCGAAGGACTGTCGGCCATGCGTGAAGTGTAGCACTAAGTGCTACCCATTGCAATGGCTTTCACGTCAACGCAGGCCAACGGGTCAAGGGGCACTGCGAGCTGCGCCTACGATGGCGTGGGCAACCGCCTGTCGGCCAGCACAACCTTGAATGCCATTCGCTTCAGGCAGCGGCCGGCCTGAATGTCAGCGCGATGCCGTTCAGGCAGTGGCGTTTTCCGGTGGGCGGCGGGCCATCTTCAAAGATATGGCCGAAGTGGCCGCCGCAACGCTTGCAGTGGACCTCCGTGCGGGTGGTGAAGAACGTATCGTCTTCTTCCGCTCCGATGGCATTCGGCAATGACTCGGTGAAGCTGGGCCATCCCGTGCCGGAATCATATTTCGCCTGCGATGCATAAACAGCGAGATCGCATCCGGCGCAATGATAGGTGCCAGCGCGTTTTTCCGCGAGCAGCGGGCTGGAGTTTGGCTGCTCGGTCTCATGTTTCCGCAACACCAGGAATTGCTCTTCGCTGAGAATGGCTTTCCACTGCGCCTCAGTCTTGATAATCTCGAAAGCATTCGCCGCGGCAGTTCGGCCCGCAGCAATAAGCCCCGCCACGCCCAATAGAATTGTTCTGCGATTTATCATGTGTGCACCTTTCAATATGTGCGCGCGAAACCTCAATGGCTCCGCGCGCAGCGGGGTTTACATTTTTGGCAGGAGAACCTTGTCGATGACGTGGATGACGCCGTTCGACTGCTTCACATCGGCAATGGTAACCGTCGCAGTGGAACCATTTTCGTCTGTCAGCATCACCTTGTCGCCATCGATCTTGGCTGTCAGTTCACAGCCGCCGACAGTTTTCACCTTGTGCATGCCGCCATCGTCGGCGATCATGCGGCTCACGTCAGCGGCCAGCGCCTTTGCCGCCACCACGTGACATGTGAGAACCTTGGTCAATTGCGCCTTGGATTCAGGTTTCATCAGGTTTGCGACAGCATCGGCTGGAAGGGCGTCAAACGCCGCATTTGTCGGCGCAAACACGGTGAAGGGGCCATCTCCTTGCAACGTCTCGACCAGGCCCGCGGCCTTCACCGCCGCCACCAGCGTCGTGTGATCCTTTGAGTTCATCGCGTTTTGTACGATGTTCTTGTCTTCGAACATGGCGGCTCCGCCGACCTTGGGATTGGCGTAAGCGGTGGCCGCCAACGCGCCAACCATGCACGCGGCAACAACTGATTTCTTGAACATGCTGATCTCTCCTTGTGGGTTTGTTAGGCGCGCGGGATTTGCGCGCTCAATTCAATAACGGGAGATTAACCAAACAAGTTTCGCGATCACGCATTGGTGATAGCGGAAGGCAATGATTCATCGCTCAGTCCGTGGCCACCAGTTTGCCGGTGAAGAGCACAGGCCCCGTGGGCTGGCTGGTGGGCGAGCCGCCTTCCGGCTCAAGGCTCACGGCAAAAACCGTGTCTCCGAGAATCGCCGGATCAATCTTGCCCAGCTTGCTCGCCGGAATGCGGTAGGACGCCTCGATGACGCCGAGCGATTGCGGCTTGTCGCGCCCCCCGCCCAAGGCCCAAAGCTCAAAGGATTTGCCAGGCTGGGCTTCCGCTCCAACCGTGCGGACACTGATGTTGCCGGACTTCAAGTCAATTGACGCGAGGAACGCAGGCCCGGGACCCTCCGCCTGCAGCACGGCCACATAGTGCTGGTTGGGCAATTGGCTGGAATACGAACCATAGACGATAAATGCCGCAAGGGATGCCGCGATGGCGCTTGCTGCCGCTGTTGCACGCCGCCAGGCCCTGGCATTGCGTTTGAGCGCCACGATGGTTGGCGAATCCGGCCTGTCGCCGGCGATCGCTTTCATGACCGCGCCGCGGATATTTGGCGGCGCGTCAACGGGCTCGAGCGCCAGTGAAAGCGGAACCAGCCGCCGTTCCCACGCCTTCACCAGCGCCGCAAATTCCGCATCGCCCGCCATCAGCAAAATGGCATCCCGCCGTTCTGCCGCGGGAAGCGCTCCCAGCACGAATTCAGCCGCCAGTTCATCCAGTTCTTCATGCCTGTCCATCGAGGCACTCCTTCAAGACGATAAGACTGCGGCGCAGAAGCGTTTTGATCGTCGTCGCCGGCTTCTTGAACTGGGCGGCCAGTTCATCGCGCGTCCAGCCCTGGTAATAGGCCAGCAGAACCATGTCCTGGCGTTCCTCCGGCAGCTGGCCCAGGCATTTTTTCAGGTGTGAGAGTTCCATCGCCAAATCAGCCTCGGGCAAGACGCTGATTGATCCCGCGTCATCGATATCCACGGCGCCATCAGACATGCGTTCAGCAACCCGCCGTTTGATGTCAATGGCCTGGTTGCGGGCAATTGCCGCCAGCCACCCCATGGGCCGGATGGAGCCCTGCTCATAGGAAGCGGCGCGTTGCCAGATCTTGATGAAAGCTTCCTGCAAGGCGTCTTCCGCCAGTTCCGGTTTCTTGAGAATACAGCGCACAACGGCAAAGAGCTTGGATGAGGTAAGGTCATAGAGCCTGCCAAACGCCAGCCGGTCGCCTGTTGCCACCAGCGGCAACAGGCCATCCAATTCGCTGTCCAAGGGTTCAGCCAAAGTGTTCATAATCCCTATACGGCCCACTTCCCCCATTAGTTGCACAAGTTGGGCGGAAGATAAACGGCGCCCTGGCGATGACAGAAGCGTGACACCCCGTGCCCGAATCATTGCGCGGCCGTGATTTGCAATTGCACGGCGCACGGGCTTAGGTTCGACTGCTAACAGGAGGGATCAATGACAAAAATCTCGGCCCGCAAGGGCATGCCGGACGTGCAACTGTCACAGGAAGAATTCAGCAGGCGTTTCCGCAACCGCTTTTTCGATCCGGCTTTTGAGGGTAACGAGGCAGCCCTTGCCGCCATCATCGAAACCGCCTGGGATGGCTATGATGTTTACCGCAAAAACCCCCGCAAGGCCCGCGCAGGCGAAGGCTTTTCCAGGCCTGACGCCAATCTGCCGGTGGAATGGCTGGAAACCCGCGCCAGGATCATGGCAGCCGAAGCCCGCCAGAAAGACCCCGCATCCCCCAGCCGCATCCTGCTCATCAATGGCTCCATGCGTTCCGACCAGAGCTGCCCCGGCGAAATGTCAAAGTCCTGGCGGCTTCTGACGCTGGCCAAGGAAGTGATCGAGAAGCAGAAAAATTTCGAAATCGAGATTCTCGATCTCAGCCTGCTCACCTCGCAATATGGCCGCCTCATCCACCCCTGCAAGGCCTGCGTTTCAACCGCCCAGCCCCTCTGCCACTGGCCCTGCTCCTGCTACCCGAATTTCGCCATGGGCCAGGTGAACGACTGGATGAACGACATCTATCCCATGTGGGCGGCGGCCCATGGCGTGATGATCGTGACCCCGGTCAATTGGTATCAGGCGCCTGCCGGATTGAAGGCGATGATCGACCGGCTGGTCTGCGCCGATGGCGGCAACCCGGACCCCACCACCACAAACGGCAAAGACCCGGAGCTTGCCAAGGAAGTTGAACTCAAAGGCTGGGACTACCCCCGCCACCTCGCAGGCCGGGCTTTCGCCGTCGCTGTTCATGGCGATGCGGCAGGCGTCGAAAACCTCCGCCGGATTCTCACCGACTGGCTCACCGATATTGGCCTCATCCAGGCCGGCCACAAATCAGCGCTCGGCACCTATATCGGCTATCTAGGCACCTACGCCGAAAACCACCTCGACCTCGACAAGGATGTGGCGGTGCAGGAGGAAGTTCAGACCGCGGCGAGCGCTTTGGTGGAAGCCGTCAAAATGTTGCGGGCCGGAGCGTTGCGCCAGCCCGACGCGGATTTACACGAGACGCGGCCGAAATAAACCCGCCACCGCCGGTAACATTATTCGTCGCCACCGCCATCTTCTCGGTCCATTTTCATTCTCTGGTGATAGCGCTTACCCTTCATCCCGTGGTGCGGGCTGACACGGTCATCCTCGCTCATCGCGCCATCCCCGTTGACATCCATCCGCTCAACCATCGAGGCCATGGGTTCGCTGTATTCCTCAAGCGTCACCTGCGCATTGCCGTCCACGTCAAATTCCTGGAACTCGCGCACCATCCGCCGATGCTGTGCCTTCAGCCAAAGCTGGCTGAATTCCTCGAGTGAAAGCGCAGCGCTCTTGTCAGCATCAAATTCACCAAGCCGCTGCGCGCGGTTCTGGTCGATCTCGGCTTGCGATATCTTGCCATCCTTGTTGGCGTCATAGCGCTCCATCATGTCCTTCATCATATTGTGATGGAAATCGCCATGCATATTTCCTTGCATATCCGCATAGGCAACACCCGCCCCGATGGCGGTGGCGAGGCCCGTGGCAAGGAAAATTGCAGACGGTTTTTTCATAAGGATTCCCTTCAGAACTGTTTGCGACAATCTAACCAGTCATATGGCTTTATTGGGGCTGGAATTATCCCAACCAAACGTCCTGTTCACCGGTTGAAAAATTATTTGAGACGCTGAATTCCCTGTTCAGGACAGCTTGCCGTCGGGGGTGTATTTATCAACAGCCTCGGGCAGCGTGCGCGCCAGCCGCGCCAGCAACTCTTCCCGGGACAGGTTGGTCTTTTCCATCAGCATGATGATATCATCGTCTCCGAGGGCCTGCTCCAGTGCATCTGCAGATATGGGTTTATTGGGCCCTTTGCTCACCCACGAGTCGGCCGTGTCACTTTGGCCATTCTGTTGAAAGCGCTTGAGCAATTCGCCAACTCCGCCACGCACGACATTTCCAGCACCTGCGCCACCCATCATACCGCTCAAACTGCCCAGTATTCCGCCCAGTCCGCCTGGCGAGGAATCGGCTTTGCTGCCATCGCCGGGCGAGGCCGGACCACCTCCCAGCATTTCCCGAATCTTATCCTTGTTCTGATATCCCGCAACCGCGAGAAGTCCGAGCAGCGCCATCATCGAAGGTGTACCGCGAGCCATGGTGTTTTTCTCCTGTGTCAATGAAGCGAGAACGCCCTGCCGGACGCTTGGTTCCCATCGCTGCCGCCGTACGCCCCAAAACTTGCGGAACCAATGTCCGTGCTTGTTCGTTGAGCTCTAAGTTGATTTCGAAAACCTCAAAATGGAGCTCAATTGATATGGGGATAATCTGGACTATAATCATCGGCTTGCTAGCCGGTATCGTCGCAAAATTCATCATGCCGGGTCCTAACGAGCCGAGTGGTTTTGTAATGACTGCCGTACTGGGCATCGTGGGCGCATTTGTGGCAAGTTACCTGGGGCAAGCCATGGGCTGGTATGGCCCGAATGAAGGCGCAGGTCTCATCGGCGCAATCGTTGGTTCAGTCATCGTGCTGTTTGTATGGGGCATGATCAGCGGCCGCCGGGCGTAACCGAAAAACAACAAGCGCAGCGGTGGGGTCATTCCTGCCGTTCAAACTTGCATTGAATACCGGTATCAGGGCTGATATTTCACCTCATCATCGGCCTCTTCTGTCCCCACTCCGTCGCGGCCTGATAGGCCTGCGATGCGCGCAACACTGCCTTGTCATCAAACATCTTGCCCACAATATGCAGGCCGGCCGGCAAACCTGCCTTGCTAAACCCGCAGGGCACGCTGGCGGCAGGTTGCTGGGTGAGATTGAAGGGATAGGAGAACGGTGTCCAGTTCACCCACTTGCCCATGCCGTCATCAACGGGCGACAGTTTCCCGGCCTCAAAAGCAACGCCCGGCAGCGTGGGCGTGATCAGCAGGTCATAACGCTCCATGAACACCCGCATCTGTGAACCCAATGCCCCGCGCTCCTTCACGGCGTCGAAATAATCCTCGGGTGTGATCGCCATCGATTGCGTGACAACGTCCGCCAGCGCCGGATCGAGCAGCGCCTTCTTCTCATCCGGCATCCGGCTGAGCAAAGCTCTGGCACCCGACCACCACAGCACCCGGAAACACGATGCGGGATCGGCAAATCCCGGATCGGCATTTTCCACTTCAGCGCCCAGGCTTTCCAAAACCTTCACGGCCTTGTCCACCAGCCGCGCAACTTCGGGGTCTACGGACACATAACCCAGCGTTGGACTGAAGGCGATCTTCATGCCCTCCACCCCCTTCGCGAGTTTCTTCACGTAGTCGCGGCCATCATAGGGAAGCGACGTCCAATCCCTGGCATCAGGCTTGGCGATCTCATTCATCATGAGCGCTGCATCCTTCACGGTTCGCGTCATCGGCCCCACATGGGCAACGGTTCCAAAGGGCGACAGTGGATAGGCAGGCACCCGCCCAAAAGATGGCTTCAAGCCGTAGATGCCGCTGAAGCCTGCCGGAATGCGAATGGAGCCGCCGCCGTCGGTGCCGAGCGATAGCGGCGCATAGCCCGCAGCCACCGCCGCCGCAGAGCCCCCTGACGAACCGCCCGGCGTTTTACTCAAGTCCCAGGGGTTGCGGGTGATGCCGGTGAGCGGTGACTCGGTCACACCTTTCCAGCCGAACTCCGGCGTGGTCGTGGCCCCCAGAAACACGCAGCCCGCCTCGCGCAGCCGCGCCACCGCTGGCGCATCCTGGTCCCATGGCTGATTGGGATCGACCGTCTTCGATCCTCGCCTGGTGGCCCACCCCTTGGTGAGCAGCAGATCCTTGATCAGCAGTGGCACGCCATCAAGCGGACTGAGCGCCTCGCCCCTGCTCCACCGGGCTTCGCTCGCTGCGGCCTGCTCCAGTGCCAGCTTCTCATCCACATGGCACATGGCGTTGATGGCGCCATCATGCTTGGCAATTTGTGCGAGACATGCCCGCGCCACTTCTACGGGTGAAAACTTCTTCCTGGCATAGCCCTTCGAAAGCTCGGCCCCACTCAGCCAATTCAGTTCCTGCATGTTCAGCTCCCTATGCCGCCAGCTCTTCTTCCAGCACCAGAACCTTGGCCCGCAGATACGCATATTGCAAATTTTCCAGCAGCGCAGTTATATCGGCCGTCTCGCGGATGCCGCCAATCCAGGCGCGGTAATCTCCGGGCGTTCCCGGAAAAGCATTCACATAGCGCGCCACATCCAGCCCCGGCTCATAGGTTCCATCGGGATGCGTCACTCCCTCATAGCCAAGGATTTGCTTTGACCGTGCAAGAATGCGCGCCTGGATGCTGCCATCGGTGGTTTCCGCGTCCCTGATCTTCAGAAGTGTGACGGCACAGCCTCGCCGTTCGGGGTCAGCCACACCAGGTTCCAGCAGCGGGTGCGCAGCAATCCACTTATCAACCACCGCGCGATTGGCGATGGAGCGCCGGTTAAGTTCCGCGACCGGGCCAAGCCGCCGCTCCGAGCGCAGCAAGCCAAAGGTCGTCTCGGCGAAGGCCAGCGCGCTGTAGGTATTGATCACGCCGCCGAGCATCCTGTCCGTGGACGGATCATAGATCGGGCCGGCATTCACGCTGCGGTCGCCTGTCAAGGGTTTCTTGGGGTCAATCGGCGCCGCGATTTTGAGCTGGCGGGGAATGGCCCAGGATGGATTTTTCTGATTGGCCTCGATCAATGCCAAGGCCTGCGGCGTGAACGAAGCGATGTAATAACCCGAAATTCCGCCGATGGCCTTTTGGAACGGCGTGAACAGGCAGCACTTGGCCATCACCTCGCGCGAAATCTCCGGTCCCCACGGCATCGCTCCCAGCAGCGATGTGGCATCCAGCACCGCATGGTGCCCGTCCGGATTTCGCGCCAGCCAGTCCAGCAGGTTCCTGATTTCAGCGGCAGTGTAGGTCGTGGCCCCGGTGGTTTCATGGCCAACGCCCACGAATATCTTGACGCCCATTTGCTGCAATTCATCGGCGGATGGGATCGAACCTTCGCTGTTGGCGAAATGGATGCGGGCTTCATCGCCACTCCGCGCGTGGCGTTGCAGCTCAATGATCTGGGCGCCCCAGGATTGACGGAAAAAACCGCCAGTGGATGCCCCATCCGATTCCGGCTCTGGCGTGTCCACAAACACATGCTGACGCGCGTTATGGGCATTCATCAGGTGCATCATGCAGACGGTGAACCCGCTATGCCCGCCGCCCAGGCCGACAGCCATTTTGTTGGCCTTCGGAAATTCAAAATAGCGGTGAATTTCCCGCATCATGTCGAGCAGGATTTTATCCGCCGGATAGCCCCGGTGCATGCTGCGGCTGATTTCGGCAACCGTGAAGGGGCCCAGATCGCGCCCCCGGTCATCTAGCTTGCAGTAGGTTTTCTCCACCCAGGCTTCAAATTCGGAGCGCAACAGCCGGCTGTCCGCGTCACCGGAGGTGGCATCCGTTATCGGCCCTACCCCAAAAAACGGATTGGAAGTCCGCTGCGGGGGGCCGGTTTCGGTCGCCTTGCGGGCTGCGGCAAGCTGCCGTTTTAGGTCATCAACATTCGCCATCATGTCTCTCCAGAATGGGAGACATTAATGGCGTTGTCAGCCCAAACCAAGCATTTGCTCAAATATTCTGCCTGGCCTGCGCGATCTCGGCTTGCCCCACTTCGGACGGCACTTCCTCGATCTCCACCGATTGCATGACGCTGGCGCCGCCATCCAACCCGACAGAATCAATGGTCTGGTTCACCCGCACATAGGACGTGCTGCCGCGCACCACGGTGACCGTCACTGTTCTGGGAATGGTGGGGATGATCAGCAGCAGGCTTTGCTGCACCGTGACATCGACTTCGCCCTCGGGGAAAGTGCCCGCGACAAAGGAACCCGCCCGCATGCGGCCATAGGATTTGCGCGCCATGGAAACAAAGGGATCTTCGCCGCGAACCCCCAAGGGCGAGAGCGGCCGATAGACATAAATCGTGCCGCTCCCCCTGGACCTGGCGATGCCATCGGGCTGATAGCGGGCACCCTCAGCGGCGCACCCTGCCAATGGCAAGAAAAGCAACAACGAACGACGCGTAATCAAATCTGACATGAGTATCCGGCCCCGAATCCATCCGCAATCAGAGAGGCCCTTTGAGGCCACAATGGGGCGAAAATAAACGCCAGATGAACGGGATATTCAGGTTCGGTTCCAAATGGCGGTTCTATGGTGGCTTCAAGATCGAAACACCAGAGAGGGAATACCGCCATGATCCGCTACACATTCTTCGTCCTCACAGTCCTCGGCACCGCCGCAACTGCAATCGCGGCGATCGTCCCCAACCACCAGGCCGCTCCAACCAATCCAAACAACCTGACCATTATTGAAAAAAACCAGTTCTTCCCCATCTATGGCAAAATCATCGTTGAACCCTGCGCCGTGGAGGACTGTTCAGACGTGACATCGTAATTGCTTTGCCCAGGCAATCCACTGGGCATTGGAACCGGGGTTCAGGACGGGTGGTCTTGATCCCTCCCCCTCTCAAGGATCGCTGATACCCTGCGCTCCGGTTCCTGTCTGATCCCCAAGCAGATCCCCTGCAAATCCCTGCTTGCAACTCGAAAGCCCCGCCCAACAGCGGGGCTTTTTTTCGGCCGTTAAGCGCAATTCTAAACGCCAGATGAACGCGGTGTTCAGCAACCATTCCGGGTCTGGCACGTAGTGTGAATGGAACGTTAACACCGTCTCAGAAGGAGACAGAAATGAAAACCCTGATCGCCACAGCAACCCTGACCATCCTGTTTCTTTCAGCCGGAGCGTTTGCCGGAATCGATGCCCAGCCCATCGCAAAAACCAATGTGACCGTGATCATGAAAAACAGCCTGATGCCCGTATTAACCAAAACCAAAACCGACCCCTGCGCGCTCCGCCGCTGCATGGACGCCTGATTGGAACGTACCACCATCGCCTTTCACACAAGGGCGAGGGACGGGAGGCAAGTGGGGTGGTGGGGCAAACCCGCTTCATTTGCTTCCCCGCCGTAAAACAAGAATGAGAGGAACCCAAAGTGTTAAAATCCGCCGTCGCAATTCTGGGCATTCTGATCGTAACGACCAGCGCCAGCGAAGCCCAGGCCACTGTCAGAACCTATTTTCTGCCGGCCGTTGACGGCGCCCGCATTGACGCCTGCCTCACAACCCAACTCACCTGCGGCAAACCCACGGCGGATGCCTTCTGCGTGGCGCAAGGCTTCAGTGAAGCCATCCTTTTCCTGCGCGAACCAGCCATCGCCACCCGCCAGCTCGGCACTGGCACAACCTGCGAAGGCCCCCACTGCGTGAGCTTCCGCCAGATCAAATGCCTGACGCCCTCCAAGTCCGATAGCCTGGCGCAGAAATAGGCCAAGCCAGCTTGCCATAGTCAGCGGGGCGATCACTCGGTATATCGTGGCGATGACCCAGCGCCCTTTCGCCAACCACCGCCAGCGACGGCAAACATCCTTGGGCAAGATTCTGAGCTGCATCGCCCTCGCTGTCTGGAGCCTTGTCTGCCTGTTTCCGCTCTATTGGGTGGCCATCACATCGCTGAAGAGCGAAGCTGACGTCATGAACGGCCCTGTCTACCTTCCCTTTATTGACTTCACCCCTTCCCTCAAAGCCTGGCGGTTCATTCTGGGCGACCCCTATGAAAATCTGCTGCCGCGTTTTTTCAATTCCGCTGTCATCGGGGTAACCGCAACAGTCATCACAGTCGTGCTGGGCGGCATGGCGGTTTATGGCTTCACGAGGTTCAAATGGCGCACCGGTCTCCCCCATACAGTCCTGTTTGCAATTCTCGCCAGCCGCATCCTGCCGCCAGTGGTCATCGTGCTGCCGTTATATCTGATGGCCCAGATGACCGGCACACTGGACACGCAGTTCGCCCTCATCTTCACCTACACGGCGATAAATCTCCCCGTCGCCGTGTGGCTGCTGCTGCCAGTCCTTGGCCCACGCGCCAGCGAACAGGAGGAAGCGGCCCTGCTCGACGGCGCGTCTCACGTGGCGATCTTCTTCACCATCGTCCTGCCGATGGTCGCAGCCAGCATCGCCGCCGTAGCCCTGCTCGTTTTCTTCCTATGCTGGAATGAATATCTCTTCGCCGTCTATCTCGCGGGCAATGAAGCCATGACCCTGCCGCCCTGGATGGTGGGCCAGTTGTCAATGAAAGAAGCCCAGATCGGTGGCGAGGCAGAAGAATTGGCCAACCTTTCAGCCGCCACGGTTTTGATGGTGGCGCCATTGCTCGCCTGCGCCGCCTTCGTCCGGCGCGCCCTGAGCCGGACAGCGTCGTGGCAACGGTAGGCTTCTAAACCTGCCATGGGCAGTTTTTTTAGGCACAAACCATCATGTTCCGGAATCACTTGGATTCCCCCGTCGTACTGTGTAGGAAACCCCAAATCAGGGTTCCCCAATACATGCCAAAACGGACAGATATTAAATCCATTCTCATCATCGGGGCTGGGCCCATTATTATTGGCCAGGCTTGCGAGTTTGATTATTCCGGCACCCAGGCAGTGAAGGCCCTGAAAGCCGAAGGTTACCGCATCATCCTGATCAACTCCAACCCCGCCACCATCATGACCGACCCGGACTTGGCGGATGCAACCTACATCGAACCCATCACGCCCGAAGTTGTGGCCAAGATCATCGAGAAAGAGCGGCCCGACGCGCTTCTTCCAACCATGGGCGGGCAAACCGCGCTCAACACGGCTCTCACCCTTAACAAGATGGGCGTGCTGGAAAAATTCAATGTGGAACTGATCGGCGCCAAAGCCGAGGCCATTGACCGCGCCGAGGACCGCGAATTGTTCCGCGAGGCCATGAAAAAAATCGGCCTCGAAACGCCCAAATCCATGCTGGCCAATGCCTCGGAAGCCAAGGACGCGGATCGCGCCGAATTTGCGGCCAGGATCGCCGAACTGAAAGCCAGTGGCGGCGATGTCGAGGCCTTTGAAAAATCCTGGGGCTCGGCCGAACCGGAGCGTCTGAAGAAATACCGCAACAGCGCCATGGTCGAAGCCTTCGAAGCCATGCTGACCGTGGGCCTGCCCTGCATCATCCGCCCGTCATTCACCCTTGGCGGCACCGGCGGCGGCATCGCCTATAACCGCGAGGAATTTTTCGACATCGTGGAGTCAGGCCTCGATGCCTCGCCCACCGCCGAAGTGCTGATCGAGGAATCCGTGCTGGGCTGGAAAGAATATGAAATGGAAGTTGTTCGTGACAAAAACGACAACTGCATCATTGTCTGCTCCATCGAGAATGTCGACCCCATGGGTGTGCATACGGGGGATTCCATCACCGTTGCCCCTGCCCTGACACTGACCGATAAAGAATACCAGATCATGCGCAACGCCTCGATTGCGGTGCTGCGCGAGATTGGCATTGAAACCGGCGGCTCCAACGTGCAGTTCGGCGTGAACCCTGCCGATGGCAGGCTGGTGGTGATCGAGATGAATCCCCGCGTGTCGCGCTCATCCGCCCTTGCTTCAAAGGCAACGGGCTTTCCCATTGCCAAGATCGCCGCCAAGCTCGCCGTGGGCTACACATTGGACGAACTCGCAAACGACATCACCGGAGGGGCCACGCCTGCAGCCTTCGAGCCCACCATTGATTACGTCGTCACCAAAATTCCGCGCTTTGCCTTCGAAAAATTCCCCGGCTCAAAACCTGTTCTTTCGACCGCGATGAAATCCGTGGGCGAGGTCATGGCCATCGGCCGCACCTTCCAGGAGAGCATGCAGAAGGCGCTGCGCGGCCTTGAAACAGGCCTCAGCGGCTTTGATGAAATCGAAATTCCGGGCCTGGGAGAAGGTGACGACAGGGATGCCATTCGCGCCGCCCTTGGAACGCCAACGCCAGATCGCCTTCTCATCATCGCCCAAGCCATGCGGCACGGCACATCGGTTGAGCAGATATTCGCCTCCTGCAAATATGAGCCATGGTTCCTGCGCCAGATTGAAGAGCTGGTGCGCGCCGAAAACAAGATCCGCGAAAACGGCTTGCCCAACGATGCCGTGAATTTGCAAAAACTCAAGGCCATGGGTTTCTCCGACAAGCGCTTGGCCACACTCGTTGGCATTTCGGAAGACAAGGTGCGCACGCACCGCCACAAGCTCAACGTGCGTCCCGTGTTCAAGCGCATAGACACCTGCGCGGCGGAATTTGCTTCCCCCACCGCCTACATGTATTCAACTTACGAGACAGGTTTTGTGGGCCACGCCGGCAATGAGGCCAAGCCTTCCGATAAACAGAAAGTCATCATCCTCGGTGGCGGGCCAAACCGCATCGGCCAGGGCATTGAGTTTGATTACTGCTGCTGCCACGCCTGTTTCGCGCTCCATGACGCAGGCTATGAATCCATCATGGTGAACTGCAACCCGGAAACCGTTTCCACGGACTACGACACATCAGACCGCCTGTATTTTGAATCCCTCACCATCGAAGACGTGCTGGAAATCGTGGCCGTCGAACAATCCAACGGAACCCTCAAAGGCGTCATCGTGCAGTTCGGCGGGCAAACGCCATTGAAGCTGGCGGCCAAGCTCGAAGAGCTCGGCGTGCCCATTCTCGGCACCACGCCGGACGCCATTGATCTCGCCGAAGACCGCGACCGCTTCTCCAAGCTGCTCAAAAAACTGAAGTTGCGCCAGCCCGAAAACGGCATCGCCTATTCCGGTGCCGAAGCAAAGAAGATCGCCAAGCGCATCGGCTATCCCGTCGTCATCCGCCCCTCCTATGTGCTGGGTGGCCGCGCCATGGAAATCGTCCGCTCAGACGAACATCTGCAACGCTACATTACCGAAGCCGTCGTCGTATCGGGCGAAAGCCCCGTCCTCATCGATAGCTACTTGGCAAACGCCGTTGAGGTGGATGTCGATGCCATTTGCGATGGCAAGACCGTGTTCATCGCAGGCGTCATGGAACACATCGAAGAGGCTGGCATCCATTCCGGCGACAGCGCCTGTTCTTTGCCGCCCTATTCGCTGAAGGCTCCAGTCATCGCCGAGATGGAAGCGCAAACGGAAAAGATGGCGCTGGCGCTCAATGTGGTGGGCCTCATGAACGTGCAGTTCGCCATCAAGGATGACCTGGTTTACGTGCTTGAAGTAAACCCCAGGGCGTCCCGCACCGTGCCTTTCGTGGCCAAGGTCATCGGCCAGCCCGTCGCCAAAATCGCCGCCCGTGTCATGGCTGGAGAATCCCTCGCCAGCCTCAAGCTGAAACACAAGAAGCTGGGCCATGTGGCAGTCAAAGAAGCGGTTTTCCCGTTCAGCCGGTTTCCCGGCGTGGATGTCCTCCTCGGCCCCGAAATGCGCTCAACCGGCGAAGTCATGGGCCTCGACAAAACCTACGACATGGCCTTCGCCAAAAGCCAGTTGGGGGCCGGCATGCGCATTCCAAAATCCGGCACCGTGTTTGTCTCGGTGAACGACCCCGACAAGCCAAAAGTTCTCCCCGCCATCAAAAAGCTGGTGGAACTCGGCTTCGTGATCAAGGCCACCAGCGGCACCCAGAGCTACTTTGAAAGCAAGGGCATCCCCTCGATCAAGATCAACAAGGTGCTGGAAGGCCGCCCCCACGTGGTCGACGCCATCAAAAACGGCGAAGTGCAGCTGGTGCTGAACACCACAGAATCCAAAGCTTCCGAGTCCGACTCAAAATCCATCCGCCAGACGGCCATGCTGCAAAAAATCCCCTACTACACCACCCTCCCCGGCATCCTGGCGGTGACCAAAGCCATCGCAGCCCAGAAGGCCGATACGATCCAGGTACGCCCGCTGCAGGATTACTTTAGATAGGCCCCCTTGAAATCTGGCCGCAATTGGGTCATCTTAGTGTATGCCCAGCTGGTAGCGGACACCCCGCTTAGTTGGGCCTCATTTTTTTATAAATATACCGAAAGTTTTGGACGAATCCGATGGAAAAAGTACCGATGACGCTGGAAGGCCACGCGGGCATGATGGAGGAGATCAAGCATCTCAAAACCGTCGAGCGGCCCCGCATCATTCGCTTGATTGAGGAAGCGCGCGCCCATGGCGACTTATCGGAGAACGCCGAGTACCATGCCGCCAAGGAACAGCAGGGCTGGACCGAGGCGCGCGTCAGCGAACTTGAGGACAAGATCAGCCGCGCCGAAATCATCGATATCTCGAAGCTCTCGGGCGAAACCGTGAAATTCGGCGCCAAGGTCACCCTGGTGGATGAAGACAGCGAAGACGAGGCCTCCTACCAGATCGTCGGCGAATTCGAAGCCGACGTGAAGAAGGGCAAGATCTCCATCAGCTCGCCCATCGCCCGCGCCATCATCGGCAAAAAGAAGGGCGACAGCGTCGAGGTCAACACCCCCGGCGGCGGCAAATCCTATGAAATCCTGAAAGTGAAGTGGGCCTAAAAGGCCCACCCCACCCATTCACTTCGCCGGAATGGGCAGCGAGTCATTCCGCGGATATTGCTCGTTCAGCTGGCTCAGAAGCCGTTGCTGGTTTTCTTCTTCGATGCCCAGCAGGTAAGCGGACCTGAATTCGGGCGCTGCCTCGAGTTCTTCAACTGTCGCGTTCAGAACCAGCTTGGCATTGGTGTTGGCGTCAATGGGTTGCAAGGTAAATTGCTTCATGCCCACAGCCACTTCCTTCTCGCCAATTCCCATAAATCCGCCCACGCCGACGACAATCCCGGCAACCCTGCCATCCCGCTGCACAATGAGGTCGTTCACATTGCCAACAATCGTATTGGCATTGGAATAAACCTCGCTGCCGACAATTGAGCTTGCGAGCATAGTGTCCTTGTCCTGTATCAGGATTTGACCTTCAATGGCCTTGGTTGCCGGCAGGGAACCCGTCACATCCGGCATTTGGGTCACCGGCGGCTGCACCGATTGGTCCACACTCGGTGCGTTCTGGGCCAGCAGGGCCGCGGGCGCCGCCGAAATGAACAGCGCAAGGGCGGAAGTAGATATGAATCTGGTCATGACGTTCTCCTTTCATGACAAAGGCCAATGCTAAATTGCGGGCCACACTGGCCTTTCGTTGCAATTTTAAGCTGCAGTGCGCGTCTGAAAAGCCTGACGCCAGCCATGGCGCAAAGCAGTCATTCCAAAGAGTTGGGTTTACTGAGCGGGGATTTCAAGAAAGAATTGCCCCGGTCTCAAGGTGCAAGGGCTTTCTCGATTGCGGCAACAATCTTGGCGCTCTCCGGCTTCGTTGGCGTTGAGAACCAGTCGATAAAACCCCCGTCGCGCCCAAACAGGTATTTGTGGAAATTCCAGTTGGGCTTGCCCAGCATGCCAGCCTTGTCGCCTGCCCAAACATAGAGCGGATCGGCCGCATTTCCGCTCACCACAGTCTTGGCGGACAAAGGAAACGTCACGCCATAATTCACCTCGCAGAAGTTCGCGATTTCGGAAGCCTCCCCCGGCTCCTGCCCTCCAAAATCATTGCAGGGAACGCCCACAACAACCAGCCCCTTGTCTTTGTAATCAAGCCAAAGCTTCTCCAACCCTTGATACTGCGGCGTGTACCCGCATTCAGACGCCGTATTCACCAGCAGCACCACGCGGCCCACAAACTGCGAAAGCGCAAACGGCTTCCCGTCAATGCCCGTCAACGTAAAATCATAAAGCGAAGTTTCAGGAACAGTCAATTTTCAAGAGCTCCAGTTAAAAGTCGTTCTCATTCAGCCCTGACTGCTTCATCAAATGCCGAAGCAACCCGAGCTTCAACGGTTTATTGGCATGAATCGGTATTGAAAGCCGAACAACGCTGCCATCCTTGCCGTGGATGTGATGGCTGCCCGCAATGCGCAATAGCTTCCACCCCTGACGCTCAACTGCGCGGGCAAATGCTTTGCCAGATACTTCTTTCAAACAGCAATCTCAAAAATACGCTGCTTGTCGGATGTGGTCACGGGTGCAACATCGACGGACAAACACCCCTCTATGGCCTCGCGCAAATTGGCCAACAGCTCGTCAAGCGTTTCGCCCTGCGTGGCGCAGCC
>JANMHO010000177.1:0-15545 GCA_031375195.1 Rhodobiaceae bacterium | reverse complement strand
CAGTTCATGCGACGCCGACGCATACCCCATGGTCTTGCGGTAGGCGTAACGGTTTTGCTGACATTCGTGACCATTTTCTTCGTGGGTGCGATCGTCACGCGACAGGTGACAGAGCTTGGGGCGAAACTTCCGCATTATCAGGTGGCGCTCAAAGAGAAGGTCAAGGCCATCAGCAACTTTACCGGCGGCCAAGGCGGTGCCATCGACCAGGCCGGCGATACGCTCAGGGACTTGCAGAAAGAACTCGAGAAGGGCCACACCAAAGAACCCGTCGCTCCTCAACCCCGCAGCCTTGGTGGATTGAACCGGGGAGAGAACGGCCCCATCCCCGTGGAGGTTCATTCCCCACCACCCACGGTGGTCCAGCAAATCTCGGGGATCATTGCAGTTGCTCTGTCACCGCTGGCGACTGCGGGCATTATAATCGTGTTTGTTATTTTCCTCCTGCTCAAGCAGACCGACGTGCGCGACCGTGTTATCCGGCTCCTCGGCGTTCACGATCTGGAGAAAACAACCGTTGCCCTTGACGATGCAGGGCAGCGGCTGGGCAAGTTTTTTCTCAGCCTCGTGCTGATGAATGCCGGTTTTGGGGCCGTTATCGGGCTTGGGCTTGCGGTCATCGGGATTCCCAATCCCATATTGTGGGGCATCATCGCCACGCTCCTGCGCTTCATGCCGGTTGTGGGCGTGTTCATCGCCGCGGCCATCCCGGTGGTGCTGGCGGCTGCCGTGGACCCCGGCTGGTTTATGCTGGGCGCTGTTCTGGCGCTCTATCTTGTAGCGGAAGGCCTCATGAATCTTGTCGTGGAGCCATGGCTGCAAACGACCTCGACTGGCCTTTCGGTACTCGCCATATTGTTGGCGGCGGTGTTTTGGACCCTGCTCTGGGGACCAATCGGGCTGCTTATCGCCGTGCCGCTGACGGCAGTTCTGGTGGTTTTGGGACGTCATGTGGAGGGTCTCAATTTTCTTCACGTGTTGTTCGGCGACACGCCTGCCCTGACACCATCCGAAAGTTTCTACCAGCGCATGCTGGCTGGCGATCCTCACGAAGCGGCTGAGCAGGCAGAACATCTGCTGAAGGACATGTCGCTGGTGGATTACTACGACAATGTTGTGATGGAAGGGTTGAGGTTGGCGCAAATCGACGCTGGTCTCGGCAAGCTGGAAGCCTCTCGCCTGCCCGATATCCGGGATACGGCTATCAGCATGATCGACGTGCTCGTTGACCACAAGGTCGATATTGACGATGTTGCCGACATAATAGAAATTTCAGATGATTGGCGTTCCGACGGAGCGATTACCTGTATAGCCGGCCAATCGGCGCTTGACGAGCTTGCCAATATCATCCTCATGCAGTTGCTGCAGAACAAGGGATTCAAACCCAAGCTAATGAGCATGGCCGATGTCTCAAACGCCCACATGCAGGGTGTCGAACTCAATGGCGCCAAACTTGTCGTCATTTCGATTTTTGATGTCGATCATCGTGGGGCTTATCTGAAGTTTCTCGTCCGGCGGCTGCGGCGTATCCTTCCGCATGCAAGTTTTCTGGGTGGATTCTGGAAGCACCGTGAGGGCGATGCCAAGCTGGCCGAAATAGCCGACATCGTTTCCAACCAGGTGAAAACCCTGGCCGAAGTCGTTGCCTATTGCGTGAAGCAGGCGCTGGTTGAGACGCCCGAACCCACAGGCGACAGCAATGCCTCAAACGAAAAACCGGCGCTTGTGTAAGCGCCGGCTTGTCTGGATTTTGTTTTGTTTTGTTTTAATTACATAAAGGGGCTGCGGCACTGACGCACGTCGCCGCTATAGGACACCCAGGTGTTATACCGTGGGTTATAGGACCGATAGCGGTCAAAACACCACTCCACGTGCCTGCTGTTCCCGCGACCTTCAAAACGATCATCATCGTAATAATCCCTGTCCGATGAGGCAATCGCACCGCCAATGATCAGCGGAAGCGTCCACCAGGGGGTCTCATAATAATAACCTCGGTGAAAATGTCGGCATCCGCCGGCACGCGTGCGGCAACGCCTACCGTGATCGTTGCGGTTATAGGTGGCGACCTGGCCGCGGTGGCGGATGTCTTGCAACCGACCATCACTTGCTGACTGCGCCTCTCCCGCAAGAACCTGCGGGATAACAAGTGCTGCCGCAGATGCGCTGCTTGTGTGCGCTGCGAATGTGGCAATTCCCAGCGCCGAGGCCAAAGTCAGGGGATAAAATTTCTTGAACATTTAACATACTCCAATTGCTTTACTAGGCTCATAACAGAACCCTCGTTTGGGCCCGTCACCAGAAGTTAAACGTGAAGTCACGGGGAAGGTTCCTGCGCGGGAATGAAAACAGCCAGTGCAACAGATAAAGTCAGAACAGGGTTTGTGCGGACAAAGGGGTTTCAAACGATAACAACGGTCCAAGACTAACCGGAACGCAAAAGTTCCATTGTGAAAACAGCGCAACACTCTTCCGGCATAAACAGAAGCGGCGGCGTCTACTGACACCGCCGTCACCTGTTAAAATGCGTTAACGGACGTATACTGTCAGCACACCATCGGATTCGACATTGGCCGCCACAATAGCGCCCACACCCACGCCAGCATTGGTGAGAGCGGGCATCAGAGCGGTGTTGACAGCTGTGTTCGTAGTCAGAGCGCTGCGCAGTGCCACGATATCTGCTTCATTCTTCGTCACTGCCTGATCCAGCGCAGTCATGTTTTCACCCTTGGCAATATCGCCGACCTTGACAACATTGACACTCTTGACGTTTGCCATGCCTTCGATCTGCGCGGGCGCGGACTTCGAAGACTGGATGGATGAAATGACCTGGCCGAAGTTCGCTGTGTTTGCAGCAAAACCCGGGGAAACCGCGAGTGCGGTGACAGCAGCAATGGCCATGGCCGATTTTTTGATTTGCATAATTCACTCTCCTTGTGAGCAAGATTGGGGATTGGTCTCACCGCCTCATGGCGGCAGCCACCCAAGTAACCAATCATGCCCTCTATCGTTCCCGCATTCAGCAAGGTGATTTCATGGCAATACGGGGGCGAATATTGGTCGGGAACCGTGAGCCACTGTCGCGCGTTAGTGGTGCCTGGGGTCAGAGATAACAGCATATCCAGTTGAAGGAGATAAAACATGCCAAGAACCATGAACGCAATCGCCGCTACCAGCATGCTCGCGCTAATGCTCGCGTCCGGGCCTGCTTTCGCAGAAATGTTGACTTACAAGGTCGATCTCAAGGGAACGGCGGAAGTTCCGCCCACCGACAGCGCGGCGACCGGCACCGCCGATATCCAGGTCGATACCGACACCAAGAAAATGACCTGGACAATTACCCACAGTGGCCTTTCAGGCGATCACACGGGCGCGCATTTCCATGGCCCGGCAGCAGCCGATGCGGTTGCCGATCCTGTTATTGACATCACTGCCAATATGGCGGGCGGCTCTGCTGATCTGAGTGATGCTCAGCTCGCCGACTTGCAAGCCGGCATGATGTACGTGAACATTCATAGCGCCAAATTCCCCGGTGGCGAAATACGCGGCCAGGTCGTGAAATAATCTGCTTTGAGAGTGTCCGCCCGTCGGAAATCCGGCGGGCGGCAGCTAGAGCAAATCCCGCAAAAGTCGCAGACTTTTGCAATAAGGATTTGCTCTAACATATTGATCTGGCTAGATTCCTTTTCGGCAAGCCGATTCCGGCTTGCCGGGAAGCGCGCTAAGCCTCAACCAATACTTCAAAACCGCCCCAGATGATCCTCATGCCATCAAATGGCATGTCTGGAACATTCTTCATGCGCGGATCCGCCATAACTTTCTTGTTTCCTTCGTCACGCGCCTGCTTTGATGGCCAGACGACCCAGGAAAAGACCACTGTCTCGCCATCTTCGCGTTTCACAGCCATTGGAAATGATGTGAGTTTGCCTTCAGGCACATCATTGCCCCAACACTCCATCACTTTGCTGGCACCGCATTCTTTGAATATCGCGGCAGCCTCGAGAGCTATTTTGCGGTAGGCTTCGCGCTTGGTGGTCGGCACAGGCACAACGTAACCGTCGACATATGTCATGGCACTTCTCCGTAAATTGACCTGGCTGAAACGCCGAAACCACACCATGGTTCCGGGGCCACGTTTCTAAATCGCACTTTGCCGCTGACCGCCGCCGTCCAGCACAGACCCCACCTTGGCTGCCAATTGATCGAGACTGAAAGGCTTGGTGATCAGGTTGACGCCTGGGTCCAGGACCCCGCCTTGAACAATGGCGTCGCGGGTGAAGCCCGTGGTAAAGAGAATTTTGAGATCGGGCCACCGCATGAGCGCCTGATCGGCGAGCTCGCGGCCATTGGTTTCCGGCATGACCACATCGGTGAACATCAGAACAATTTCAGGGTGTGCCTCCAGTTGACGCAATGCCGCCACAGCACCGTCGGCATGGAAGACGGTATGGCCAATTTCATGCAGCATCGCCACGGTGATTTCGCGAACCCGCGGGTCATCTTCAACAACGAGGACGACCTGGTTGCCATTTGCTTCATACTCGGTGGTGTGCGTCAGTCCGGCATCGGGCTGTTTGCCAGCGTCGGGAGCCTCATGGCGCGGCAAATAGATTTTGATGGTTGTCCCGTGTCCCGGTTCAGAATAGATTTTGATGTGTCCACCTGACTGCTTGACGAAGCCGTAAACCTGGGACAGGCCAAGGCCGGTTCCCTTGTCCACATCCTTGGTGGTAAAAAACGGATCAAAGGCCCGTGCGGCAACGTCTGGTGTCATGCCGCTGCCCGTATCGCTCACCCTGATGCAAATGTACTGGCCCACCGGCGTGTCTATTTGCCGGGCAAGATGTTGATCAATTGTGCAGTTGTTTGTTTCAATTGTCAGCTTTCCCCCGCCGGGCATGGAATCACGGGCGTTGACACATAGATTAAGAAGCGAATTTTCAAGTTGCGAGGGGTCCGCATGGATGTGCCACAGTCCATTCTCCGCAACGGATTCCATAGTGACAGTTTCACCAATTGCCCTGTCAATCAATTCCCCCATGCCGCCAATCAACTGGTTCATGTCGATGGCCTGTGGTGCCAACGGCTGCTGGCGGGCAAATGCCAAGAGCCTCGTGGTCAATGCGGCGGCGCGGTTGGCGCCGTCAATCGTAGCGTCGGCCAATTCCAACACGTCCGTGTTGCCGGCTGCCAGACGACGCTTGATGAGACTGAGTCCGCTGATGACAACCGCCAGCATATTGTTGAAATCATGCGCAATGCCGCCCGTCAGCTGCCCCAACGCCTCGATTTTCTGCATTTGCCGCATCTGGGACTCAGCTTGCGCGCGTTCTGCCATTGCGGTTTGGAGAAGGCGCCCGTCGCGCCTCACACTCCATATCCACGCGGCCACCGACAAAACGACCAGGGCAATTCCCACGATCGAAGTAATCGCCGCCACGTTAATCAGGCGCTGTGCGCTGGCTTGGCGCAAACGCAGCAGTTCGGCCTCATTTTCCTGGAGTTGGAAAAACCCGTTGCGGACCTCCAGCATAACATTGCGCCCTGCATTGGTTTGCACGAACCGCGCGCCGGCCTCCAGCCCTCCGTCGCGGCGAAGGGCAATGCCCTCCTTCAACAAGGCAAGGCGGTTTTCGATAGCGGGCCATAGATTGGTCAGCACGCGGCTCTGCTCCGGATTATCGGCAACGAGCGCCTTCACGTCGTCAAATTCGCCACCGAACCGGTTGATGGCTTTTTCATAGCCCTGCAAATAGGTTTCGTCGCCAGTGAGCAGAAAACCGCGATTGCCGGTTTCGGCATCCTGAATGGTAGCCAGGAATTGCGACAGTTTCTTCTCAACTTCGAGTGTGTGCTGTACCGCTTCAACTTCCTGGCGGTATTCCAGGCCCAAGATTATCATGATGCCAATCACGGCGGCAAGCAGCACACCGGCTATGACTGGCAACAGGTTGATGATCCGTGGGCTGAGTATAATTTTCATGGAAGACAGACTCATAAACTCGCTGAGAACCTGTGGGCGCCGCATCTGTCCAGACTGCCTATTTGTGCAATGCCGTACCCGCGCTCATCTTAGGGTAACCGCAACGCCTCGCAAGATCAAAAGCAGCCCGCGATTAGGCTTTTCTCCGCAGCGGACGCTTGCATCGTGCATATGGTGCCGTTGACTTCATAACAACGCCAACCCCTTATCTCTTAACGAGATGGGGAAGGGTTGTTGTAAAGCAATGGATATGACGAAAGCATGTTCACATTGCTGAACTGCTTTCGTCAATTTCCTCCGTTTCACAAAGCGTATTGATCGCGCGCCTGATTTCACCGAGGCGCGGCGCGCCTGGACCTGTCATGCTCTCCTCGGTGGCGACCTGAAGATCACGGGCATTGGCTTCCCAGTGCTGGAGCACTTTCAATTTCTGCTCGGATGTCATTGATTGTGTGGCGACAACATCCATGGGAGACTGGAACACTTCGTCAGGCGCCAGCAGGGCGCGATCATAATCCTTGGCTGTATACATCAGATAGACTCAAGCGGCGTCCAGCCAAGAGTTGATTTCCTGCTTCGCCTTGTCTTTGGCCAAGCCATAACGCTGCTGCAACCGGCCGACAAGCTCATCCTTGCTGCCTTCAATAGCCAGCAGGTCATCGTCCGTGAGCTCGGCCCATTTCTGTTTGATAAGGCCCTTGTTTTCAGTCCAATTGCCTTCAATGCGATCCCAGTTCATAGCATTCTCCTTCAGTTATATTGACGAAGCACCCTTGCAGGGGCCGACGCTGGAGTAACGATTCAGGAAAGATACGGTTCCGCCAGAAGGCTCAATTTTATCACTTCGATTTGGGTGAAATCCAGTCGCGGCAGGCTATGCCGCGATCATCGCCGCCGTATCGAAGAAAAGAGCCTGGCTGACCACGGCTTTCACCATCTCTGGCGTAAACGGCTTGGTGATAAGAAAGGCGGGCTCGCGCCGTTCACCCGTCAAAAGCCGTTCCGGGAAAGCGGTAATAAAGATCACCGGCACTTCAAACGATGTCAGTATCTGGTCAACTGCTTCGATGCCCGAGCTTCCATCGGCAAGCTGAATATCGGCGAGGATCAAGCCTGGCCGCTTCTGGGACGCCAGCGCCGCAGCCTGGCGATGGGTGCGGGCAACGCCGGTGACCGTGTGGCCCAGATTCTCGACAATCGACCGGATATCCAAAGCAATCAACGGTTCGTCCTCAATGATCATCACGCTGGTTGCCACCTGATCAACGATGGCCTTGCCGGCCTCTTCAATCAGGGTCACCACGCCTTCTTCATCTCGGCCCAGGATTGCAGCGACAGCCTTTAGCGAAAAACCCTCAACCGCAGACAGCAGGAAGGCCTCGCGGGCTCGCGGCGGAATAAGCGAAACCCGTTGCTCCGCCAGCTTCGCCCATTTTGGCGAATTGACCGCGATATCCAATGCATTTGGGTTTGCCGACAAATTAAGTGAAACCGATTCCCACAATTGGCAAAAGGCGCGGTAAAGCGCCACCCGTGTATCCTGCGAAGTATCGAAGTCGTCCGGGTTGTCGATCAGGGCTTCGAGAACAGCCGCCACATAGGCGTCGCCGCCCTTCTGGGTGCCGCTCAGCGCCCTCGCATATCGCCTCAGATAGGGTAAATGTGGCAGAATGCTTGTGGCAAGACTCATGATGGTCCCCTTTAATTTACCGGAATAGCGCGCGTCAGGTACAACAACACAGAAGTTAACAGAAGGTTCCCTTTGAATCCAAGATATTTTAGGGGTGACGGAACTTGTCTGGCGCGCGCGCATTGAGGTACGGCAGCGGGAAAAAACCTGCTGGGCGCCCGGAATAGGCAAGGCTATGTATAGGGGAATTGCCTCGGCAGGTGGGAAAATGACTGAATCAGAGAACAAAACAAAAAGCAAAGCCAAAAGCAGCATGATTGAACAACAAAGAACCAAGGCCACCACGAGCGGCAAGCCGCCAGTCTATGACATTATCGGCAATCGTTTGCGCGACTACTATGATGAAGTGGCCAAGCAGCCAGTACCGGACCGGTTTATGGAGCTATTGATGCAGCTCGAAGCCAAAACTGAAAAGAAGGATTAGCCAGGTTGCAAGGTAAGGCGCCGGCATCCAGCGAGTTCCGTGATGGACTCATTGCGGCAATACCGGGCTTGCGGGCCTTTGGCATGTCCCTCACGGCGCGACCCGACCGGGCTGATGATCTGGTGCAGGAAACACTGATGAAGGCATGGAACCACCACGACAGTTATCAGCAGGGCACCAATCTCCGGGCTTGGCTTTTCACAATCCTCCGCAATGAATTCTATACCCACATCCGCAAACGCCGTCGGGAGGTCGAAGATGCCGATGGCGTGTATGCCGGCGCGGTCGCAGTTTCCGGCGGGCAGGAAAGCCATCTCGAAATGGCTGAATTGCAATTGGCGCTGGCACAATTGCCGGATGATCAGCGCGAAGCCATTGTTCTGGTCGGCGCGTCTGGTTTCTCCTACCAGGAAGTAGCGGAGATCTGCGGCGTTGCTGTCGGCACGGTGAAAAGCCGGGTCAGTCGTGCGCGCGAAAAACTCGCCCTGCTCCTTGGTGGAGATCGGCCAACACCTGACGCTTTTGACAAGCCTCGCGATGCTGCGGAAATGCCGCCCAAATCCTGATTGCACCCGCAACTTGCCGGCGATGGAACCAAATTGGTCAGCAATGCGTTCTCTTGGTGGTCGAAATTGGCCGGAGGAGAACAACATGACGCTCGGCACTATTCTCATCATCATATTGATACTGATCCTGGTCGGTGCGCTGCCAAATTGGGGCCACAGCCGAAGCTGGGGTTACGGACCATCGGGGGGCCTTGGCTTGGTTCTGGTTGTGATCCTCGTTTTGGTCCTGATGGGCAAGCTCTAACTGGGATCGGAGGAACAAATGGCGGCCGCAAAACGGGATAATACCGCCATTTATCTCAAGCAATCACGAACGGCGCTGATCGGAATACTGTTGCTCGGCGCTGCCTTCGCCACCTATTTTGCCCGCGATTTCCTGCTGCCCGTCACTGTCGCGTGTCTTATCGCGATGACTTTCCGGCCATTGATCCGGTGGTTCGCGCGCCGCAGCGTGCCTGCCTGGGTTACTGCCAGCGCTTTTGCGGTAATGTTGTTGGCGGGAGGCCTTGCAGCCGGCTACCTGGTCAGCGGACCGATCGCGGGCTGGATTGCCGATGCACCCGAAATCCAGCGGACTTTCGTTGCGAAGGTCCGCAGCATCAGTGGACCGTTCGAGCGCTTTGCAAGAATTGCCGAAGATATCCAGGATGCCGCCACTCCAACCGACAGCGCTGGTGTCCAGGAAGTTGTCGTCAAGGAGCCGGCATTGCCTGCGCTCCTGTGGACTGCCGCCGGCTATCCGGCAAGCTATACCGTCATGCTCACCGGGGCGGTCATCCTGTCCCTGTTTCTCATGGCATCAGGTGATCTATTCTATGAAAAACTGATGCGGGTCATGCCCACCCTCACCGACAAGAAGAACGCCCTGCGTTTTGTCCACGATGTCGAGGGGCAGGTATCAGCCTATCTCATCATGCTCACCGCCATCAACGCGGGCGTTGGTGTGGCCGTGGCCACTGCCTTCTACCTGCTCGGGATGCCGACAGCCTACCTCTGGGCATTCGCCGTCTTTATCCTCAATTTCATCCCCTATGCCGGGCCGTTGGCGGGAGTTTTTCTCGCCGCATTGAGTTCAATCGTGATATTCGATTCGTTCAGCTACGCGCTGCTGGCGCCGATCCTGTACACGGCGATCGTTACCGTTGAAAACCAGTTCCTATCGCCGTACATCCTTAGCCGCCGCTTGCAGCTCAATTCCGTCGCCATCTTGCTGGCATTGGCCTTCTGGGGGTGGTTTTGGGGAGTTATCGGCATTGTCGTCGCTGTGCCGCTTTTGGTGATCCTGAAGGTAGTGAGCGGACACGTCAATTCGCTGTCGCCAATTGGCGAGTTTCTCGGCGAGTCAGAAGATGGAACGGCGGGGCAGCCAGAGCAGTCCGTGTCGGTGGAAAAAGTTTAGAGGTGGTGTCGGCGGCGCGGGCTGGCCACGCCGCCGAAAAAGTTTCGTCAGCGTTTGCGGCTGGCGCGTTTCACCGGGCGGGACTGCGGTGATGCAGTGCTTCCCATCAGACGGGCGGGCAACATCAGCCCTATCACGGCTCCGATGCCCAAACCGATGGCACCGAGAATGTAGGGCCTCTCGTCAGCCAGTCTCTGCACAGTCCGCTGGTCTGGCATGTGGCGCGCCGCGATCGGAACAGCCCTTTCAGCACCCTCGACCGCCCATTCATAGGCTCCACCAGCAGCTTTGGCGCCGCGTGACAACAGACGTGTGGCCGCCTCACTGTAACCGCCGGGAGCCGCAGTGCGTTTTCCGGCCCGCTTGACTGGACGCCGCGAAGCCGCGCTGCGTTTTGGTTGCTTGGAGCCGCTGGCGGTTTTGCTTTTGCTCGCGGATGGCATATGTCCGTTGGTGGAAGTCGTCGTGTTGGTCGTCATGGTTAGTCTCCTTTTGGGTTGTTGGTATTTCTAGGTTTGATTTTGCGGCGGTGAGATTTGAGTGGCCGGTTGCTGCCGCTATGACTTCTGGTCCTCAGCAGGCTGTTCACCAGCCAACCCGTGCCAGCTATCAGCCCTGCGACGAAAAGTGGACGTCGTTTCAGTCCCGCTTTCAACCGGCTGAGGAATGTCAATTCCGGGTCCAACGCGCTCAGCAGATCTTCCGCAAGTCCCGATATGGTGAGCTTTTCGCGCATGTCATGCAGGGTCTTTATCAACTCAGCCCGGCTGGTGCGCGCATCGGCTATGGCATTTGGAAGGGATTTCATATCAGGTCCGTTTCCTCACCCAGCGGAAAAGCAGGCTTTCCGGCCGCCAATCAAACATCCTGCCCGTGACCATCGCGCAGCCACAGGCCACGGCAAGAAACAAGGCACCGATTGCAACTCCACCGCCTATTTCACTGCCCAGATATTGTGCCGCAGCCACCACGCCGGCCTCGGCGAGGATAATGAGTGCACAGAGCATGGTGGCAATTGCCATCACCGCAAATATCGCCGCAGCAATACAGCGGCGGCGCAGGTCAGCTAATTCAGTGCGCGCCAGCGTCATTTCCGCCTCGACCCAAAGCCTGCCCTGGGCGGTCGCGCGATGCAGAAGCTCGCCAATGTCAGCCCGTGATGGCGCATCAACCTGCTTGGTATTCCTAGGCATGGGCATGGCTGGCCATTTACTGGTCCTCATAAAAGTGAATGCTGGAGGAGCAACGGGACAGCGCCCGATCAGTTCCATCGCAATAAAAGTATCAGTTCTGCACGGTGGCGCCGTCAGCCGCCAACGTGTAAAATTTGATTTGCCTAAAGCCTGTGCAAGCTGCGCCTGCGCAGAATTCGCCGCTGCCAAGGCGCTTTGTATCGGTCGCAGCCTGGCGTTGAAACAAAAACGCAATTTCAAATCCCTGCCCCCTGCAGAAGGCATCCGCGGCTGGCTTGCCACAGTCACAGTCACCGTCTCCGGTAAGACATGCGTCAAGCCTGCTCCCGTTAACCACAGGCGCAGAATAACCGCGCACATCGGCTTGGCTGACGCCGCCAGTCACGAGGAGCAACAAGAGTGAGGCGGTTATTGTCTTGGTCATGTTGGTGATACCGGTCGCAGTTTGTGATCAGTTTGGTGGGCGGAGCGGTTCAAAAGGGGGGGCATTTGCTTCGAACCGCTCCGCCTCACTATTCGCCAGCGTGGAGGGGGACTCGCGCCAGCGGAATTTTCCTAGACATCTATGCAACGGACATAGTTGCAAGGCTCGATTGTCATCAGGCTCGGCGCGGGCCAGGATTGGTTCTTGTTCACGACCGTAACATTGGCGCTGCCAAGCTTTTCAAAAGGGTGCACGGACGATCCATTGTCCGCAAAAGCGCCCGCCGACAGAAAAATGATCGTCAATACCGCAATTGCGCCACCGTATTTCATTTTGTCCACCTCTCACCAAATTTTTATGTTCTGATAGGTAAAACGCTTGAATGTGAATTAGGTTGCATGAAGGAAGAAAGGAAGTTCCTCACAATTCTGTAACCCGTGGCATTGGCACAAAAAAACTCCGGGCCGTGCCGGAGCTCCAGAGTTGCAGGCAAGATTGCAGGGGAAGGAGGGCTTTGCCTGGGGAAAAGTGTTATAAACTCATTGCTTGGCCTGGGCCCGCGCCGGACTGCGGCGACGGCTGGCTGCGCCGCGTTGCGGCGAGGCATTTGCCTGCATTAATTGGGTGATTATCACGCCTGCCGCAATGGTGCCTGTGAGGGTTACCATGGGATGACGCCGCGAAAACTCACGGGCGTCAGTCAGCATGGTGGGAAGGTCGCTTTCCGAGACATAACTGGCCAAATCATCCAAACTATCGGCGGCAGCTTTGGCGTAAGCGCTTAAATGTGGAATTTCCGGCATGGCGATTGAGCATTCGCGCACTGACTCGGCCAGGGTTTCAAATTTGGCTGCAGCTGAATCCTTGCGGCTATTGGCAAGGCTTCCAGCCATGGCCAGCACGTCGTCAAGAATACCGTGGGATTTGCCGCCGTTGCGCCCTCGGGCCTGTGAAGTCGTAGCCATAGCCTGTTTCTCCCAACATGAAGTGATCTGTGAACTGTTAACGCGCAAGCAGACGATTGGTTCCACCGCTGGGCAGGGACGGCCATGGTGTGACCGTCCCGCGTGACCAGCAGAGGCTGCTTACATTCCCCAATAGGTTGGCACGTTGTAATGGTTGTGGACGTTTTTCTCCCAGTCCCGGCTTTCCCATGAATCGTCGCTGAAAGCCGGTGAATCACGCAACTGCTTCTCATTCACATCGGTGAGAAAACCGCCGAGCTTTGTGTCATAGGAAAGCTTGGCCCAGGGCAACGGGTAATGGCTGTGGCCAAGGCCCAAAAAACCGCCAAAACTGATCACGGCATAAACAACCCTGCCCGATATCTTGTCGATCATCATGTGATCAACGTCGCCAATGTGATTGTGGTTCTGGTCGTAAACTCCGGTGCCTTCAACGTCTTCGCTTGAGATAAATGAATGATTGGGGTGCGCTGTGTTCATCGCATGGTGCTCCTGATTTGAATTAAGCTGCGCAACGGCGCTGCCTGCGGGCTAAACGCGCAAACGCTCAGGCAGTTCCCGGGTGCCGCTGATTTCGATTCCGCATTAACTCCAAAAGAGTCTCAACAACCACACTGGCTCTATAAGGCTTCACAATCACAGGCACGTCTGGCCAGTTCGCAACACGGCGCTGGTCCTGGCCGTCTCCTGTGCAGAAAACAAAAGGAATTTCCAACTCCGCCAACGCTTCGGCCACTTCGAAGGAGGTTCCAGCGCGCAGGTGAACATCAAGTATCGCAACATCTATGTTGGTTTTGTCAGAAAATCCGAGGGCTTCTTGCACAGTCCGGGTCGAGGCCGCAACGCTGCCTCCAGCAGCAGTATCCGTAAATCATTGAGCATCTATTCGATCTTCAAAAAATGCGGGACGGTCGATTTCAAAGCGCAAATTGAATCCTGCAGATCAGGCCCAGGGGATCGTAGCGGCGGTGAATCCTGGCGACACTTGAGTCAATGAGAGCGGTGCCGAAGCCTGTGCGTTGCGGAGGCGTTTCTATTTTCGGTCCCCCCCGTTCGCGCCATGTGAGGCGCAGCTTGCCCTCTGAGGCGGCCCATACAATTCCAATCCGGCCAGCCGCGGTGGACAGAGCGCCATATTTTGTCGCATTGGTGGCAAGCTCATGCATCAAGAGTCCCAGTTGCGTCGCCGTTTCGGCGGGCAGCAAAACATCGGGTCCGCGCAAACTGAAACGCTGGTCAAAATCGTCGGCAACACCCGACAGCTGGTCTTTGATGATATTGGCCAGGCTGGCGCCGCGCCAATCACTGTCCGTCAAAAGAGCGTGCGAGGCAGCCAGGCTGCGAATGCGGCCCTCAAAGGCCTCGGCAAAGGCCTTCGGATCCGACGTGGAACGCAGCGTTTGGCGCGTCATCGCCTGGATTACCGCCAAGGTGTTCTTGACCCGGTGGCTGAGTTCACGCATCAGCATGGCCTGGTGTTTTTCCCACGTCTTGCGCTCGGTGATGTCGCGCGCGATGGTTGATGTTCCGGACAACGTGCCGCTGGCATCACGTATTGGCGAGACGGTAAGCAACAAGTCAACCTGGCTGCCATCCTTGCGCAATCTGGTGGACTCGTAAGGTGCCGTGTTTCCACCGTTCCTGGCAGCGCTCGCCGCGATAGATGGCTCACCAGCCATTTCAGGCGGAAAAATCAGGGATATGGGCTGGCCGGTCATTTCTTTGGCGCAGAAACCCAAAAGACGCTCTGCGCTGCCGTTCCAGCTCGTTACAATCCCGCTGACATCGGTGCTGATAATAGCGTCCTCGGACGAGGTGACGATGGCCGCAAGCCGTGCCGCCGCAGACTCGGCGATCTTGCGTTCGGTGATGTCGACCAGCACGCCGTAGCATTCAAGCGCGCTATGATTTTCTGCGCGCACGACTTCGCCACGCGAAAGAAACCACCGCATGCCATTGCGTGGCAGGTTCACCCGGAACTCAATTTCCAGTTTCCCACCTGGCGCAAGCGATTCGTCATTTGCGGCGCGCCATGGACCGATATCGTCCGGATGTATAATTTTGTCGATGGCATCTGGTGTGCCATCGAATTCTTCGCGGTCGAGGCCAACAAGGGCCAGCAGTTCATCGGTATAGCTCATGGTCTTTGTGGCAACATCGAGATGCCAGGCCCCCATCCGCGCCGCTTCAAAAGCCAGCGCATAGGCCCGCGCGGCAGCGGTTTTTTCCGTTTCTGCCCTGATTCTCTTGCTGATTTCCACAATGCCACCGCGAACATGGCACAACCGGCCCGTTTCATCATAATCGCCTTCGCCCCGGTCAAGAACCCAGAACACAGCGCCAGTAACACCATGCATCAAGCGATATTCGACTTCAAAACGCGGTTTGCTGCGCGAAATCGATTTGAGGGCATTCTCAAAATAGGGCTGATCGTCGGGCAAAACCAACTCTGACCACTGGCTGGCGGGCCCGGTCGAAGGGATACCCATCAACTCGAGGCAGTTTTCCGTCCTCACCGTATGACCAGTGGCAGATTCACAGGAATAAAAAACCATTTTGGCCGCGCTCAAGGCATGGCGCAGCCACGCTGAATCAGGCAGCGGAAACATCGCGCTATCAGGGTATCGATCGTTCAGTCTAGCTTCCTGGATCATTGGGTTCCGCGAAAATCCATTGATTTGGATCCGTAGCCCGCATCGTTAACTCAGGGTGGGAAGGTTTTGGGCGGTGCGCAGGCCTCAGCCGAATAGAACTGTCCGGCCGGAGCCGGACAGTTGGAATTGGCTGTTAGCCGCGCCAGACAGCACCAGTCCTGGCGTTCACGTAAACCCTCACAGGGTCCCCGCGGCGAATTGCCCTAAAAGTGTAAGTGGAGCCACGACATTCAATCGTCGAAACCCTACG
>JANMHO010000121.1:0-3652 GCA_031375195.1 Rhodobiaceae bacterium | reverse complement strand
GGGTCTTCGCCTGCCAATGACCGCATGGCCGGCTTCGCCGCCTACATCAAGGACCATCCCGGCATGCAAATCATTGCATCGCAATCCGGTGACTTCGCCCGCGATAAAGGCCGCCAGGTGTTTGAAACCCTGTATCAGGCCCATCCGGAAGCAACCGCATTGTATTCCCACAATGACGAAATGACGATGGGAGCAATCGCTGCGATGGAAGCGGCCGGCAAGGTTCCAGGCAAGGATCTTATCATCGCCTCCATTGACGGCACGAAGGATGCCACCCAGGCCCTTATCGATGGCAAGGTGCTGGTCGTCGTCGAATGCAATCCGAAGTTCGGCCCAGCCGCCTTTGATGCCGTGGTGAAGTACGGCAACGGCGAAACCCTTGAGCCGCGCCTTGTGAACACCGACCGTGTCTTCACCAAGGACAACGCTGCTGCCTATATGCCAGAGGCCTACTAGAAACGCGCGGCGTATATGAAGCCGCGACAGCAAATGATCCGGGAGTTAGCGCCGAAAGCGCCAGCGACCGGATCGCACTTTTTAATCTTCGCTTGTTTTCCCCTCAAATCATTGGTTCATAAGATATGAGTAGCGTAACGCCGCTTTTGTCCATGAACGCGATCGACAAGTCCTTCGGGAGTATTTCGGCGCTTTCCGCCGCGCATCTGGAGATCATGCCGGCCGAAGTCATGGCCCTTGTTGGCCAAAACGGCGCCGGCAAATCAACAATGATCAAGATCCTCAATGGCGCTTTCCGCCTTGATCACGGCTCCATCCAGTTTGACGGCAAACCCTGGGCGGCAGGTTCGCCCCAGCAGGCGCAACGCGCCGGCGTCAGCACCATATTTCAGGAAATCAATCTGATTGCCTATCGCACCGTTGCCGAAAATATTTACCTCGGACGCGAGTTGAAGCGGTTTGCAGGTCTCTTGGACTGGGAGAAAATGAATCAGGGCGCGCGCGCCTTGCTCGCCCGCTTCAGTATTGATCTTGAGGTAACAAGGCCGCTTGGCGAGTATTCGACCGCCATTCAGCAGATGGTCGCAATCGCCCGTGCCGTCTCGTTCGATGCCAAACTGGTGATCATGGACGAACCAACCTCATCACTGGATGAAGCGGAAGTTGCGGTTCTCTTGAACACCATCCGCCAACTGAGGAGCGAAGGGGTGGCCGTGGTTTTTGTGAGCCACAAGCTCGATGAGCTCTACGCCGTATGCGACCGTGTAACCGTCATGCGTGACGGGCGCACTGTCGCGGTTTCAAAAATGGCTGACATGTCAAAGCTGCATCTTGTCGCCGCCATGCTGGGACGTGATCTCGCCGATGTGCGCGCCAGCGGCGCCACCGCCTTTAGCGAAGGTGAAAAGGCAATTGGCGAGGAGCTGCTTGTTGTGAAGTCCGTGGCCGTTGGCCGCAGAGTTTCAGACGCGAGCTTCGATGTCCGCAAAGGTGAGATCGTTGGACTTGCCGGCCTGCTTGGTTCGGGGCGCACCGAGACGGCCCGCGCCATCTTTGCCGCCGATCCCAAGTCAAAAGGGGATGTCCGGTTTGACGGAAAGGTCACCAACTTCAAAAGCCCGACCGACGCCATTGCGGCAGGCCTGGGTTACTGCTCTGAAGACCGCAAGGTTCAAGGCATCATTCCGGACATGTCGGTTGCCGACAATCTGACGCTTGCCCTGCTGCCGACCTTGACGAAAATGGGAATGATTGACGAGGCGCAGCAGCGCAAGATTGTGTTGCAATTTATCAAGGATGTGGGCATCAAATGTTCGGGCCCGGGGCAGAAAATCCGGGAGCTTTCCGGCGGCAACCAGCAAAAGGTCCTGTTGGCCCGCTGGCTTTGCATGGACCCCAAGCTCCTGATCCTGGATGAACCGACGCGCGGCATCGACGTGGGAGCCAAGGGCGAAATCCAGAGCCTTATCCAGAAATTTGCAGACAATGGCTTGGGCGTGCTGATGATCTCTTCCGAACTTGAAGAAATCGTGGAGGGTGCCGACCGGGTTTTTGTCCTTCGTGATGGACAGGTTGTGGCGGAACTCGCTCATTCCGAAGTGTCAGAGCAGGCCGTGATGCGGGCCATGGCACATGGCGCTTCGAAAGATGCCGAGTTCATCGAGGTGCAGCATGGCTGATTATTCGCCGCTGCTGCGCCGCTACGGCGTGTTCATTGCCGTGGTCTTGCTAATTCTTTTCAACCTTGCGGTGACCCCCCATTTCGCCACGATGCAGACACTCTCCGTAAACCTGACGCAGGTTTGCACGATCGTGATTGTGGGGGTTGGCATGACATTGGTCATTGCAACCGGCGGCATAGACCTCTCTGTCGGGGCATTGATGGCCATCGCGGGCGCCATGTCGCCCATGTTTTTTACCGGTGAGCTGTTTCCGATTCCCAATATCTATGTAGGGATCGCTTTGGGGATTGTGTTTCCAATCATTATCGCCAGCTTTTTTGGCCTCTTCAACGGCTGGCTGATCAACCGGTTTTCCATCCAGCCCATCATTGCTACGCTGGTTCTGTTTATTGCCGGGCGTGGCATCGCCCAGGTTTCGACCAACGGTGACTTGCAGGTCTTCAAGGTTCCCGAGTTCCAGGCCATAGCGATTGGCCGGGTTCTTGGCGTGCCGTTCCAGGTATGGATCATGGTCGTCGTGGTGATTATCGCGGCCTTTGTCCTGCACCGAACCGTATTTGGGCGGCAGGTGCTGGCCGTCGGCGGCAATGAGGAGGCCGCGCGGCTTTCCGGTGTGCCAGTGAAACGGGTCAAGCTCATTGTATATACGGTGTCGGGCATTTGCAGCGGAATTGCCGGGCTCATCGTTATCGCCATGAATTCCGCCGCTGACGCCAACCTGATCGGCCTGGGCATGGAGCTCGATGCCATTGCGGCCGTGGCCGTGGGAGGCACGCTTTTGACAGGCGGCAGAGCCACTATTCTAGGCACCCTCCTTGGCGCGCTGATTATCCAGCTAGTGCGATACACACTGCTGGCCAACGGCGTGCCTGATGCCGCAGCCCTGGTGGTCAAGGCCGGATTGATTATTCTCGCGGTTTGGCTGCAGCGCCAGGAGCACGCCTGATGAGAAATTTCCGGATCACGCCAAGCCTCGCGGTCATATTGGTTCTCGTCATTCTCGTTTCGATTGCGGCTCTTCGTTATGATGGGTTCCTTGGCACCTACAATGTGCAGTCGGTTCTGCGCTACAATTCGATGTTTGCCCTCGTTGCCCTTGGCATGTGCTTTGTCATCATGACGGGAGGCATAGACCTGTCGGTGGGAAGCGTTGCCGCGATGTGCAGCGTCGTTTCAGCGCTGCTCAGCTCCTACGGGCTTTGCCAGGGCCTTGCAGGCGGCATCGCGGCCGGCATTCTCGCCGGCTTGATCAATGGCGTGTTGATCACCAAACTGAAGATTCTGCCGTTCATCGCCACCCTGGCCACAATGCTGGCCGCGTCCGGAACCGGCCTGCTTTTGGCCGGGAACCAGTCCGTCTCGGTTTCCTACGATACCTATTTCACCAACCTCGGGCAGGGCGACCTGCTGAGCTTCATGCGGCCCGAATGGGTCGACGCGGAAGGCGTGGGCTTTTTCGGCACGGTCCTCGGCTTCATTCTCAGCTTTCCGACGCCGGCCTGGATCGCCATTCT
>JANMHO010000113.1:0-2699 GCA_031375195.1 Rhodobiaceae bacterium | reverse complement strand
CCTGCCGCTTTCAGCGGCATCGCACGGCAGGCTTTTTCTCATGCGCATTGCGCCGGGAAAAGCGATGCCCGAGCATGGCCATGGCGGCGAGGAAATCACCCTCATTCTGTCGGGCGCCTATAACGACAAGTTCGGGCGCTTCGCCAAGGGCGATGTGGCCGATCTTGATGAGGATGTTGAGCACCAGCCAATCGTCGAGAAAGACTTTGCCTGCATTTGCCTTGTCGCAACTGAAGCGCCGACGCGGTTCAAGTCCTGGCCCGCGAGGCTTATGCAGCCGCTTATCGGCATATGACCACAACACCGCCCTGGAAAGTCGTTTGGGTAACGGGAGCTTCCAGTGGCATTGGGCGCGAGATCGCCACTCAACTCGCGGCGGGTGGCGTCACCGTTGCAGCCTCGGCCCGCAATGCTGGCAAGCTTGCCGGTCTTGGTCCCAAGGTGAAGCCCTATCCGGTTGATGTGACGGACCGGGCCGCAGTGATGCTCACCATCAAGACCATCGAACAGGACTTGGGGCCGATTGATCTGGCCCTGTTTGCGGCGGGCACTTACACGCCGGTTGAGGTTGATTATTTTGACCCGATTGTTTTTGAAACGGCAATCGCCACGAATTACATGGGAACAGTGAACTGCCTTGCCGGGCTGATGCCCCTGATGCTGGAGCGTGGCGCCGGGCACCTGGCGTGGATTGCGTCAGTTGCCGGTTATCGCGGCCTGCCCAAGGCTGCGGCTTACGGCCCATCGAAGGCTGCCCTTATCAATCTCGCCGAAAGCCTTGCGCCTGAACTTGGGCAGCGCGGTGTCAGCGTCAGTGTGGTGAACCCCGGCTTTGTGGAAACGCCGCTCACCGCGCAGAATGATTTCCCCATGCCGTTCCTCATGCGGGCATCCGAGGCCGCGCGGCGGACCATCGAAGGCCTCGCTGGAAAACGGTTCGAGACCGCCTACCCCTGGCGCTTCGTGGCGATCATGAAGCTGGCGCGCCTATTGCCCTATTGGCTGTATTTCTGGCTTATCCGGAAGTCGGTGATAAAACCCTAGGGAATTTCCTGCTTCAGCGACGGTGGCCGCGCGTCTGTCCATTGGCCGTGGTTTCTGGCTGACTCCACGGCGGCGGCGATGGCGGCGATGGAGCGGAGGCCGTCGATGGCTTTGGGGTAGTGATCGGCCAGCGGATCGATGGCGCGGCCCTGTTTTTTGGCTGCGATAGCCTCGGCGAGATCAGCGTAGATATTCGCGAAGGCCAGCGGCATGCCTTCGGCGTGACCGATGGTCACTCTTGAGGCGCGGTCAGCTTCGGGTGAAAGATCGGGGCCGCCGCGCTCCATGATCTGGGTGCGGCCATTGAGCGGGGTCCAATAGAGCTGGTTGGGCCATTCCTGGGCCCAGCGCAGGCCGCCTTTTTCACCAAACACCTGAATGGTGAGGCCATGCATGCGGCCAATGGCGACAGAACTGGTCCACAGGCGCAGCACGGCGCCGCCATCCATGCGGAAGTTCACCGTTGCGTCGTCTTCCAAGGCGCGGCCTTCGAGGCAGGACACAAAATCGGCGGAGAGTTCGCTGGGGTTCTGGCCCGCCACGAAGCTTGCCATATGCAACGCATGAATTCCGCAATCGGCGAATTGCGCCGAGATGCCGGCCTGGGCCGGGTCATAGCGCCAGCGGACGCGCGGATTGTCGAGATCGGCGGCATCGGCGTGGAAGCCATGGGCAAACTCGGCCTTGATCAGCCGGATTTTGCCGAGATCGCCGCGCGCCACCATGGCCCGCATGTGGCGCACCAGGGCATAACCGGAATAGCCGTAGTTCACGGCGCAGATTGAACCGGATTTTTTGGCTGTGGCGACGATGTCCTCAGCCTGATCGACGGTCACGGTCATGGGCTTTTCGCACAGCACATTGATGCCTGCCTCGAGGAAAGCCTTGGTGATTTCGCAGTGGGTCGCGTTGGGCGTGGCCACGGTGACGAGATCAACCCGGTCGGCGCGAGTGCGTTCGCCATCCAGCATTTCGCGCCAGTCGCCGTAAGCGCGGTCGGCTGGAACGCCGAGGCGGCGGGCATAGTCGCGGCCTTTTTCAGCGTTCACATCAAGGGCACCTGCGGCCATTGTGTAGATGCCATCCATCGCGGCGCTTATCCGGTGGGCGGGGCCAATCTGGCTGCCTTCGCCGCCGCCAATCATGCCCCAGTTCAGTTTTGCCATTTGAAGCCCCGCTCAAAAAAATCAATTGCGCGGAGGTCATGGCGGTTGCCGCGCGCATCGTCAACAGGCGATCTGGCTTAAATGGCCCGCCCCGGTTTCCACCCCCTGCAGTATGCGGTTCACGCCGGGGCTGGAAACGCGGTAGTGTATTGTCGAGCAATAGTTGCCAGGGAGAACTCCGATGTCCGCCAAGCCCGTCATTGACGCCTTCTTCGATGAACCCACCAACACGATCAGCTATCTGGTGGCGGACCCTGAAACCGGCCACGCGGCAGTCGTCGACCCGGTGCTGGACTACGATCACAAGTCAGGAAAGGGCACGGTCAAATCAGCGGATGAAATTCTGGCGAAAGCCGCCAGTGCCGGTTACAAGATTGAATGGGTGCTGGAGACTCATGTTCATGCCGACCATCTTTCGGGCGCGCCCTATATCAAGCTCAAGACGGGCGCAAAAGTGGCGATCGGCGAGCGCATCCGCGAGGTGCAGAA
>JANMHO010000049.1:0-4452 GCA_031375195.1 Rhodobiaceae bacterium | reverse complement strand
AACATCAGATAACAGTGAAACTTTGAGGCGTGCGCGGACAACAAATTCATTTTGCCATTCAGTATCCTGGAAACTTACCCCGAAAACCTGCACATGGTGTTCTGCGAATTTTCCAGCAAGATCAGAATACGCGAGCGCTTGTGGTGTTGAGCCGTGGGCTCCGGCGATGTCATCCCAACCGGCTGGATTTGGGTGATTGGGCCTGCCGGTCCAAGGATAGCAGAAGAAGACGCATGTGCACTCAATGCGCGACGGATTGACCGTGCTGCCATCAGTTGCCTGAAGCTCCACGTCTGGCAGGTTGCGTCCGACAAGATATTGCACGCTTCAGTCCTTGTCACGCAGGAGTCTTGATTTTTCGCGGTTCCAGTCGCGGTCCTTGATGCTGTCGCGCTTGTCGTGGAGCTTATTGCCCTTGGCCAGGGCGATATCGATTTTGGCGCGGCCCCGCGTGTTGAAAAAAATCTTCAACGGGATGATGGTCAGGCCTTCGCGGGTGACGCCCACCGCAAGTTTCTGAATTTCCCTGGCATGCAGCAAAAGTTTTCGCGGGCGCTTTGGTTCGTGGTTGAAACGGTTGGCTTCGCGATACTCCGGAATATTGGAATTCAGAAGAAACAGCTCGCCCTGCTTCATCGTGGCGTAGGCCTCGGCCAGATTGGTGCGGCCCTCGCGCAGGGATTTTACCTCGGAGCCTTGCAAGGCAATTCCTGCCTCAAAGGTTTGCAGGATTTCATATTCGTAACGGCCACGGCGGTTGTCGGCCACCACCTTGATGCCCACTTGCTTGCGGGCCGCTTTTGTGCCGCCGCTCTTTGACGACATGTCAGTTCAGCAGGCCTGCATGAACCATGGCGGCGCGGACGGTCTTCTTGGTTGTTTCAACAACAGGCACCATGGGCAGCCGCGCATCCGGCGAGCAATGGCCAAGCAGGCTCACCGCGTATTTCACCGGGCCGGGGCTGGTTTCGACAAACAAGGCATGGTGCAAGGGCATCAGGCGATCCTGGAATTTCAGCGCTGCCGCATAATCGCCCTTCAATGTCGCCGCCTGGAATTCGGCGCAGAGCCTCGGGGCCACATTGGCCGTTACCGAGATGCAACCAACGCCACCATGGGCGTTGAAACCCAGTGCCGTTCCGTCCTCGCCCGAAAGCTGGATGAATTTTTCACCCGACGCCATGCGCTGCATCGAAGGCCTTGCCAAATCGGCTGAGGCATCCTTGGTGCCAATGATGTTGGGCAAGTCCTTGGCCAATCTCGCCAATGTCTCGACTGTTATGCTGGCCACAGTTCGGCCCGGAACATTGTAAACAAAGATTGGAATATCCGCGCACTCCGCCACAGCACGAAAATGGGCATAGAGTCCATCCTGCGTTGGCTTGTTATAATAGGGAACCACAACCAGTGCGGCATCAGCGCCCGCTTCCTTGGCATGGATGGTGTATTCGATGGCTTCCGCCGTATTGTTTGATCCCGTCCCTGCGATGACGGGCACGCGGCCTGCGGCTTCCTCAACGCATATTTCGACAACCCGCTTGTGTTCGGCGGGAGAAAGGGTTGGCGATTCGCCCGTGGTTCCGACCGGGACCAGGCCATTTGTTCCCTCTTTGATCTGCCAGGCGACAAATTTGCGAAAAGCGGCCTCATCCACCTTCCCGCCCTTCATTGGCGTAATCAGAGCTGGGAAAGACCCTCTAAAATTCACGGCGAACCTCGTTTGGTAATAATTTGGTAACCATAGACCGCATACGCTTGGGATGTCCGCGACCTAAGTGTTTTGGCACCATAGACGTACATATTTGGACCGGCAAGCAATTGTGGTATAGCCAAACCTGTAACGGGCTTTGGTTTGGCAAGAGATAGGGCAAAGATTTGATGCTAGTTCGGGGTTTTAGCAAAGTCGTCGTCTCCGCCGTTTTGATGGGCTCCGCATTTTTGCCGGTGACAGCGGCTATGACTTCGGCTGCAGCAATTGCCGCTCCCCAGGTTTCAAACCTCTCGGTTCAGGCCACCGAGCTGGCGCTCAAGGGAAGCTTCATTGATGCAGGCTCCCTCGCCCAGCGCTCTGGCGACGAGGCGGCGATCAAGCTGGTTGAACTGCTGTATCTTCGCGATCACTGGAAGGACGCGGGTTATCGCCGCATTATGGATTTTCTGCGGGCAGCGCCGAAATGGCCGCTTTCTGAAACATTGATAAAGCGCGCCGAACAGGCGCTTTACGAAAATGACGAACCTGTTGATCTCATCATGGCGCATTTTGCCGGGCGTGAGCCTGTTTCAACCGAGGGTCGGCTGGCCCTGGCGCGGGCCAATTTTGCGAAAGGCAACCGGAAGGCTACCCAACTCCTGATTCAACAGGTCTGGAACGACACCGGGATTTCCCCTGCCTTCGAAAAATCAGTGATTTCCGAATTTGGTTCGATCCTGACGAGCGATGACCACAAGCGCCGCATGTGGCGGATGGTTTACGCGCAGGAAACCAATGGGGCCATTCGCAATTCCAAGCGCCTGGGGGCAGACTATCAAAGCGCTGCCAAGGTTGCGCAGACACTGCTGCGGGGCGCAGCGGGAGCGGAAAAGCAATATGGCCGCCTGCCCTCGTCCATGCGTGAACAGCTGGGCATGAAATATGCGCTCGTGCATTATTCGCGCAAGCTTGAACGTTATGCCAAGGCCCGGGCAATTCTTGCAACGGTGCCAAACACGGCAGCCGCCATGGGCGATGCCGACGCATGGTGGGTGGAGCGCCGCATTGTTGCGCGCCACTCTGTAGGGGGCACGCATAAAGATTCAGCCAGGGCTGCCTATCAGATTGCGAAGTCCCATGGATTCAATGCTGGATCAAACGCGGTAGAGGCCGAATTTTTGGCGGGTTGGATTGCGCTGCGCTCGCTGGGCAATCCGGAGACAGCCCTTGGTCACTTCAACAAATTGGCCGCGATTGCGCCGACGGGCACTGAAAAAGCCCGGGCCCAATATTGGCTCGGGCGAACCTACGCGGCCCTTGGCGACAAGGCCACGGCGCGCAAAGCCTATGAGCGGGCGGCGCAACACTCGACGGTTTACTATGGCCAGTTGGCGCGCGAGCAAATTGGGCTGGGAAAGGTACCGGAAGCAATAGACAATGGACAGGCGTCTGCGGCGGCAAGCGCCAGGGTTGATCATGACCCGGTGGTCCGGGCATTCCAAATGGTTGCCAAGGCGGATGGCAAGGCATCCCTCAACATGTTTCTCTGGTCGCTTGCCAGCAGGTTCGACAACGCCGATGAAATGAATGCGGTTGCGGCAATCGTCAAGCAGGCAGGCGGCACGACTATGGCGCTGCGTCTGGCCAAGGCTTCCAGCCAGCGCAATATCGACATTGATCACTGGGCCTATCCCATCAAGGCGCTGCCAAACTGGCCGCAAATGGGCAAGCCGGTTGAGAGTTCACTGGTTTACGGGCTTTCACGGCAGGAGAGCGAGTTTGACCCGAATGCCGGCAGCAGGGTTGGCGCGCAAGGCCTGATGCAATTGATGCCAGGCACGGCGAAGCTCATCGCGAAGCAATACCGCATCAAATATGCGCAATCGAAATTGCTGGGTGATCCGACCTATAACGTCAAGCTGGGTGCCGCGCATTTGGCCGATCTCATTGAAGAGTTCAACGGTTCCTATGTGCTGACACTGGTTGCCTATAATGCCGGGCCCCGGCGTTCCTACGAATGGGTGAAGGAATATGGCGATCTGCGCAGCGGCAAGATTGACGCCATTGATTGGGTTGAATCAATCCCTTTCCAGGAAACCCGGCAATATGTGCAGAAGGTTTTGCAGAACACCCACATCTACAGGTCGCGCCTTGCGCCCAGGACAGTCCGGCCAATGACGGCTGATCTCAGGCGTGGCTCGCCCGGAGCAATTGCGATTGCCGCCAATGGTGAGCCGGAAACCGGCAGTTGCGAAGGCGGTTCAATCCGCGCGCTCATAACGAGCTGTGACTGAGGCCGCACCGTACGCTGACATTTACTTTCAGAGCGCCGATGGTTTGCGGCTCCATGCGCGCGACTATCATTGCGCCAATTCATCGCTTGCGCCAGTGCTGTGCCTCCCCGGCCTCACCCGGAACAGCCGCGATTTCGAGGCTGTAGCGCCCCTGTTGGTGCAACGACGGCGTGTCATTGCGGTTGATTTTCGGGGTCGCGGGCTTTCGCAACATGCCGCCGATCCAATGAGCTACCGGCCAGACGTGGAGCTTGGCGATGTCATGGCGCTCCTCGATCATTTGAAAATTGGCAGGGTTGCGGCGCTCGGCACGTCGCGCGGCGGCATTGTGGCCATGTTGATGGCGGCATCGTTCAAGGACAGGCTTGCCGGAATTTTTCTCAATGACATCGGCCCCAGGCTGGAGCCGCCGGGATTGCTCCGTATACGGTCTTATCTGGGCGTGGGAAGCGGTTTCAGGACGTGGGA
>JANMHO010000038.1:0-3788 GCA_031375195.1 Rhodobiaceae bacterium | reverse complement strand
TCGAGGGCCACCGTGATCAGCAATGCCTCACGCGAGAAACCAAGCTTTTCCAGATAGCGCTTCTTCAGCAACACATAGTCTTCGCAATCACCGGCATCCGTGGGGTAAGCCCAATGCTCGGGCTCGCCATAGAGATCCTGGTCGCTCACGGGCGCGATCTTGCCATTTACATAGGCGTTGACTTGGCTGACCAGTTTCCAGCGCTCCGGCGTCATGGGGATGGAACTGCCGCCCGTTTTCGGTTTGCAATCTGCCGGACTGGATGCGCAGAACTTGACAAAACCAATAGGTGGTAAAGTTTTGCCATATTCCATGGCTGAATTTTTCTTCGTGTCTGCCGCCAGCGCGCCGACACTTATGCAAACCAACGATACAAAAACACCCGCAAGCGTTGCCCCGACTCTCATAAACAAACCTCAGGCCTCCAGAAGTCATCCCTGGGATTCACCCTATTTGCTTTTATGGCGGATGTGGAAACATAATTAACAGATAGTTAACGACGGTCCGCAACAGTTAATATCACCACCATTGCGGAGCTTTATATGTGCCTGCGGACTGCTCAATCACCGCCGCCGTTTGGAACAGTGTTTCCTCATCAAAAGGCTTGCCGATAAGCTGCAGGCCGAGGGGCAAGCCATCCTTTGAAACACCAGCCGGCACCGCAATGCCGGGCAGGCCCGCCATGTTCACCGTCACCGTGAAAATATCATTCAGATACATCTGAACCGGATCGCTGATTTCACCGGGTGCAAAAGCCGGGCTTGGCGTGGCAGGTGTCAGCACCACGTCCACCTTGCTCCATGCCTCGTCAAAGTCGCGCTTGATGAGCGTGCGAATTTTCTGGGCGCGCACATAGTAGGCATCATAGTAGCCAGCCGAAAGCACATAGGTGCCAATCATGATGCGGCGCTGCACTTCCGGGCCAAAGCCAGCGGCGCGCGAATTCTCATACATGTCGACAATGTCATTGCCCGGAACCCGCAAGCCATAGCGCACACCGTCATAGCGGGCGAGATTTGACGAGGCTTCGGCCGGCGCCACAATGTAATAGGCGGGCAGCGCATATTTTGTGTGGGGCAACGAAATCTCGACAATCTCCGCGCCCCGCTCTTTCAGCCATGCGGCCCCCTGGTTCCACAGCGCCTCGATTTCGGGCGACATGCCATCGGCACGATATTCCTTTGGAATGCCAATGCGCAAACCCTTGATGGATTTGCCGATTGCGGCTTCGTAATCCGGAACTGGCAGATCAACCGATGTCGTGTCCTTGGGGTCGACACTCGCCATGGATTTCAGCATGATGGCCGCATCGCGGACGTCCCGCGCAATCGGGCCTGCCTGATCAAGCGATGATGCGAAAGCAACCACGCCCCAACGCGAGCAACGGCCATAGGTCGGCTTGATGCCAACAGTGCCGGTGAATGCTGCGGGTTGACGAATGGAGCCGCCCGTGTCAGTTGCTGTCGCCGCCGCGCAAATATGAGCAGCAACCGCTGATGCCGATCCCCCGGAAGAACCACCGGGCACCAGTGCCGCATTCGAATTATGCCGCCGCCACGGATTGATGACGTTGCCGTAGTAGCTTGTCTCATTCGATGAACCCATGGCGAACTCATCCATGTTAAGCTTGCCCAGCATCACGGCGCCATCGCGCCAGAGGTTTTCAGTTATGGTGGACTCATAGGTGGGCTTGAAACCATCAAGAACATGGCTGCAGGCCTGGGTGTGAACGCCTTTGGTGGCAAACAAATCCTTGATGCCCAGCGGAATGCCTTCCAGCGCTCCGCCCTCCCCCTTGGACAGCCTCGCATCAGAAGCTCTCGCCATGTCGCGGGCCTTGTCCGGCGTTTCAACTATGTAGGCATTGAGAATGCGGGCCCTTTCGATGACGGCAATGTAGGCCTCGGTCAACTCAATCGCCGAGAATTCCTTCTTGCGCAAACCTTCACGGGCCGCGGCGATTGTGAGCGATGTGAGCGCGCTCATTCAATCACCTTTGGAACCATGAAATAATCGTCTTCCTTGGCAGGCGCATTGGCAACAACATCACCTGGACTCTTCCCGTCCGTCACCACATCTTTACGCATTTTCATCTTGACGGAGACAACGGAGGTCATGGGCTCGACACCCGACACATCAACTTCATTCAGTTGCTCAATCCAGTGGAGAATGGAATTCAGTTCGCCTTCGAGGCGGGCGACGTTTTCTTCTTTCACCTTGATGCGGGCAAGCTTCGCAACTCTCCGGACAGTGGCCTGGTCAACTGACATAAGTGATGAGTCCCATATAAAATCTGCGGGCTGGATAGCAGCCTAGGGCCGGGCCCGCAACTTGGCTTTCTGGCGGCCTTGCGCGTCGAAATTGCCGTCCTTGAACCACGCTTCAAACGCGTCGTGAACATTCGGCCATTCCTTGTCCAGCATCGCGTACCACGCCGTGTCGCGGTTGCGGCCCTTGACGATATAGTGTTGGCGGAAAATCCCCTCAAACGTGAAGCCAAACCGCTCCGCCGCCTTGCGCGATGGCGCGTTCAGCGCGTCGCATTTCCATTCCAGCCGCCGCGCTCCCAAATCGCCGAAGCAATAACGCATCATCAGGAACACTGCTTCTGTCGCTTCCCTTGTCTTTTGGAGTTCCGGCGACATCCAGATATGGCCGATTTCGATAACCCCGTTGGCCGCGTCGTTGCGCATGAAAGCGCCCATGCCAGCGGCCTTGCCCGTGTCCCTCCTGACAAAGGCGTAAAACCACGGATCACGCGCGGCCTCGCGGTCCTTGATCCATTCGGCAAACTCTTCAAACGAGGAAAAAGGGCCATAGCCCATATAGGTCCACAAGTCGCCATCAGGGTCCTTGCCGTCGAATGATTCAAACAATTGAACAGCGTGCTCAATTATGGAGACATGCTCCAGCCTCACCCAGCGCCCATGGAGCGGGCGCATGTCCGGGACATTTCCCACTGGCAGCGGATCAACGATGGGGCCAACCGGGCGTTCAATTTTCTTCGGCATTTGGTGGCCCTCCTTCAATCTTGTGAGCCGTCCCGCAATACTCTAGTGAAGCGTCATGTCCACCCATCTCTTGGCCCTCCAGTCTGCCTTGGAACATCTGCCTGGAAACTCCAGGCTCATGGGCCTTGATCTGGGCACAACCACCATTGGCGTGGCAACGAGCGACTTGACCCGCCAGATCGCGACCCCGGTTATCACCATAAATCGCAGCAAGTTTACGCCTGACGCGACTGAACTTCTAGCCATTGCGGCACGTGAAAATGTCGGCGTCATTGTCTTGGGGCTTCCCATCAATATGGATGGCAGCGAAGGCCCTAGGGCGCAAGCCACACGAGCCTTTGCCCGTAATCTCGCCAAGCGCACATCCCTCCCAATCGTGTTTTGGGATGAGCGGCTTTCGACAGCGGCGGTTGAACGCATGTTGATCCAGGCCGATACGTCCCGCGCCAAACGTGACAAGGTTATCGACAAGCTTGCCGCCGCCTGGATCTTGCAGGCTGCCCTGGACGCGCTGAGGCGGGAATGATCCAATCCTTCATCGTTCTCCTTCCCGTCTTCATTGTCATTCTGTTGGGTTTCGGCTTGCGGCGCTGCGGCGTGATCGCCGAGGCCCATTGGGTCGGCATCGATCAGATCTGTTATTTCGTGCTGTTCCCAGCCATCATTTTCAAGGAAATTGCTGCGGCTGATTTTTCTGCGGTTCCCGTGTGGTCCATGCAATCGCAATGATGCTGGCCATCACAACGATGTTTGCGCTGCTGCTGATTCTCCGGAAGC
>JANMHO010000033.1:0-3383 GCA_031375195.1 Rhodobiaceae bacterium | reverse complement strand
CGATTGCGCTGAAGCGACAGCGGAACTCAATGCCTCTTCTCCCGTTCCAAAAATTTGCGTGCCCTTCCCGCTATGGACACGAAAGGCGCCATTGCCATCTCCTTCAACCGTGACCGTGACCCGATGCGCGACAAGGCTTGCTGCCGCTCCTATGGCGTTCGCAACTTCGCAATTTTCTGAAAACACCACTTCGCACTGAAGCCGTCGCCCCACCTCGCCATAAAATACGCGGGCGGGCCCGCCAACCGCAACAATGGGAACCATCGGAGTAACGCTGATCTTGGCCAATCCTATTGTCGGCCGGCCACGGCAGACCGCATCAACCAGGGCGTTGTTTTCGATGGATCCGTCAAGTGCCGCGCTCACAATCGCTTGCGCCGAAAGACTGGCCGTCTCGCTCCATATCTCTTCGCAGAAATCCCTTACCTGCCCTGAAGTGCCAAGCTTCATGCTACGGAACCGAAACGCCAGTTGCGCCGCCAGTTGGGCAGCAGGTTGCGACCAGTTGGCCTGCAGCCCAAGCACATGCGAGGCGTCGGAAGGCGTGAAGCCGCAGAGCTGAACCAGTCCTTTTTTCCGCAGCGACAGCACCGCCCGCTGCGCTCCAGAAGACAGCGCGACTTTCCGAAGCGGCTTCGGCCTTTCGCCAACCAGCGAAAGCACTTCAATTTCCCGTTGAGAGAGCCCGCTCAATTCCGCCGGCGTCGATTTGCCGAATGGCAGGACAACAAAGCGCCCATGCTGGGAGCCCCCTTCTGTGTCCGCGAGGTCTGCCTCGAGCATGGCGACAACTTCAGGATAGCGTTGACCCAGCAATGAGATGGGCACAACACGCTGCGGCCCAAGCCTGACAGAGCCATCAAGAGCCAGGCTCACCTCACTGTCGCCACCCAGCCCTATTGTCTTGACATCAATGGCGCGCACCATGGTGCGCCAGCCTCCAACCTCGGCTCCCTGCTCGGCGATCTTCGGCCTCCCATCCTGTAAAACGCCGACATCCGTCGTGGTGCCGCCAATATCCGACATGATGAAGTTGTCCAGGTTTGAAAGCCATTTTGCGCCGACCAGGCTGGCTGCCGGGCCGGATAACACAGTTTCAATCGGACGCAGCGCCACACTCTCGGCGCGCGCGAATGTTCCATCTCCCTTGACCACCATGAGAGGGCAGGAAATCCCCAGTTCTCCCATGGCCAGTCGAACCGCGTCAATCAGCGTCGAAATTCGCGAAATCAGCCGCGCGTTCAAAACAGCCGTAAGCGCCCGGCGGGGCGCGTCAAGCGAGGATGTGAGTTCAGTCGAGAGCGTTACAGGCTTGGCCGCCACCCGCGTGATAATTTCCCGGGCCTGCTGCTCGTGGGCGGGATTCCTCACCGCAAACGCTGAAGCAACCGCGAAAGCCGAAACCTGGGCGCCCATCACTGCCGCCTCACGCTCAAGACCCGCGAGATCAAGCGGCGATTTCGCATCGCCATTATGGTCATGTCCACCGTCTATTATTTTCATCAGCAGCCCGGGGAAAGCCTTGGCAATTCCAGTGCGCGCCGCCATTTGCGTGTCAAACCCGATGAGAAAAACACCCACAGGGCTTCCATGGCCTTCCACCACGGCATTTGTGGCAAGCGTTGTGGAAACAGAAACCAGCGCAATGTCGGAAGCCCCGGTCCCCGCCGGAAGCTTCAAGACAACCGCCGCAAGGGCTTCCCTGACACCTATGGACAAATCGCCCTTCGTGGTCAGCGCTTTGGCTGAAGCCAAAATCCGGTGGCTGCCATGCTCGACAATAACGGCGTCAGTATAAGTGCCACCCGTGTCAATGCCGACAAAAAAACTCTCCCTGGCCTGCATTGTCAGTCGTCCATCCCCTCACTCCAGCGCGCTTCCTTATCGCAAAAGTCTGCACCTTTTGCGGGATCTGCTCTAGCGGCTTCTTCTAGTATGATAAAACGGCGGAGACCACGACTTAATATGTAACGGTGACAACAACCGTATCTTGATAGGTAAGTGCTGGCGGCGTTGGTTGCGCGGGGATCAGGCCATAACCTGTGAAGTTCTGCACGGCGCCGGTGCCCGTCCCCGTATGCGTGTTGCTGCCCAGGGTATCCCCCCAAGGGCTGCTGTGGTTCGCGTCGCGGTAAATTCCGTAGGTAACAGCCTGGGGAGTCGCCACATTCTTCATGAGCCGCGCACCGGGACCCGTTCCGCCTGATGTGCCGTTGCTCATCCCAACTTCATACTGGGTCCCAGCAGTACAGGTAATGCCTACTGAGTTGGTCGCCGTGCCGGCGCTATTGAGGCTTGCCATCGTTCCAAAGTCCAGCGTCGTTGTTGCGACGGTGCAGGTGCTGTTGTTGGTGAGGCGAACAATGAACGGCACCTGTGTGAGATTGGGCAGCGGCGCAGCCGCGCAATTTTGCACCGTGGAATAGTTGTATGCGACCTGCGTGTTATTTCCCGAAAAACTTGACAGGAAAGTTCCCGTTGGAATTCCGGTTTGGCTGTTGATCAATCGGCCATACATTGATTGTGTCAGCGTGGCTGTTCCACTTGCGCCAAGATTGAGCAGCATGCTGGGTGGCCGCGAAGACCGGTTCCAAACACTTGTGTACGACCCCCAAATCTGGCCAACCCCCGGCGATGAGTAGATATTATAGGCTATGTTTGTCGCCCCCTGCGTCATATACCGCTGTGATCCACTCGCATTTGCGCCACCAGAGCCCGCATTGAAATTGGCGCAGATCCTCACACTTTGATTGGGTATGCCTGTGCATGTTGCCGTGAATGTGCCAACCGCGGATAGATTGTTTGAACCCATCACATTGACGTTGCCAAAATCAATGTTGGTGGCGGAGAATGAACAAACCTGCGCATCCGCGCTGGCCATTTGCGCAAGCAGAAGGGCGGCAACAAGGATCAGGAATCTCATAGGCATTGCAGGGGACCAATCGACATCTGGATATCAGTTTCAGGTTTATAGCTGAAATTCGCCTGGCATTGGCTGCCGCCAGCTTTAACAGTCACGGAATTTTCCGCGCCAATGCCTGTGAGATAGACCTGGCCGTCATAGCCCATGATAAAGGGTTCTTCGGTTCCGGCCAGCGAGACTTCAGCGCCTTCTGTTAAAAATTTGCCATTCGCATCCGTTAGTATCAGCAATACGGCTGCCGCGTCCGCCTTGACGCCGAAATCAACCACGACGCCGCTCAGTTCCGAGGGCGCAACGATGGATTCAGATTCGCCAACGGTTGCGTTCAATGGCAGGTTGGTGACGTCAATTGCAATCTTGTTTTTCTGGAACGAGCGCAAATGCGGCAGGAGCAGTTTGCCATTGCTGCCGGTCTTGCCTGCAAACCGGTTCTCATATTCAACCGGGACACCCGCGGCGC
>JANMHO010000415.1:0-3197 GCA_031375195.1 Rhodobiaceae bacterium | reverse complement strand
TTTCCGTATTTTCTCGTGGGTCCCGCCGTAATTTATCTCCTCGGCATCACGCTTTATCCCGGCATCTATGCCGTCTACCGCAGCCTGCACACGGGCAAATTCAAGCTCGACTATGTGGGCTTTCAGAACTACCGCGAACTCGTTGTCGACAGTGCCTTCTGGACCAGCGTTATCAACACTCTGGTGCTGGGCTCCATAACGCTCGCCCTGGAATTTCTCATCGCCATGACGCTCGCAGCGCTGGTCTACCGCGACCCCTGGGTCAAGGGCTGGCGCATCCTGTTCATGCTGCCCATGCTGTTCATGCCATCCGCCGTGTCGTATCTCTGGAAGCTCCTGTTCAATGATGGCCGCGTGATCAGCGATCTCCTGAGTCGCGTCGGTTCGGAACTCGGCAATATTGATTTCATGGCGTCAACCGCGCTTGCCCGAATGGTGTTGGTGGTCACCGACGTGTGGCAGTGGACACCTTTCCTCTTCATTGTTTTTGTGGCGGCGCTGCAAGGCCAGGACAAGGAAATCGAGGAAGCCGCCCGCCTTGATGGTGCATCATGGAAATCCATCTTCTTCAATATTTCGCTACCCCTCATCAGGCCGGTGATCGCCATTGCGCTGGTCCTGCGCGGCATCGATATTCTCACCATGTTCACGCCAGTTCACGTGATCACCCAAGGCACCCCCGGCGGCAATACCGAAACGCTCAGCTATTTCATTTATCGCACAGCCTTCAAGAGCTTCGAACAGGGCTACGCCTCTGCCGCATCGGTGCTTTTGTTGATCGTCACCGTTATTCTGGCGCAAACCCTGGTGCGGCGCTTCTTCAAATCAGGAACCGCCTGATGCTCAAGCGCAGAAAGAACGGTTCAACCGCCGCCACGATCATTCTGGCGCTGTGGGGCCTGTTCTGCTTTCTGCCAATTCTGTTTTTTGCAACCATCGCACTTCGCCCGCGGAACGAAATCATCGCGCCGGAACCCATTTATTTTCCAACTCTTTCCATCGAGACCTGGGCCAAAATCTGGGCCGAATGGCCCATCGCCAGTTATTTCAGCAACTCCATGATGGCCATTTCAGGCAGCGTGTTGATCTGCCTGGCGCTTGGAATCCCCGCGGCCTATTCGCTGGCCCGCTATCGCTACAAGGGGCGTGAAGATATCGGCTTCTATATTCTTTCGACCAAGATGATGGCTCCTGCCGCCGTGGCCATTCCAATTTTTGTCTTGTTCGGGCAGCTCCGCATGCTGGACACGGTCTGGGCGCTGATGCTGGTCTATGCAGCGATGAACCTGTCCATTGTTGTCTGGATCATCCGCTCCTACATGCTCGATATTCCCCACGAGATTGAAGATGCGGCGCGAACCGATGGCGCGTCGGACCTGCGCATTCTCTGGTCCATCATCATTCCCATGTGCCTGCCGGGAATCATCACGGCAGCCGTCATTGCTGCCATCTTCGCCATGAACGAGTATCTCTTCACCCTGATCATCGCCTCGCAGAAGGCCTATCCGCTATCGGTCGCCCTTGCCAATTTCTCCGGTGGCTCCGACGGCATTATCTATAATGCAATTGCGCTGGTATCCTTCCTCGCCTTTTTCCCGATTTTACTGCTGGTTATCCTTATCCAGAACCATCTCTCCCGTGGCTTGACGATGGGTGCGATAAAGGGTTGAATCAGCCCATGACGAATATATCGAGAACCGCCGATAGTTTTGCAGCCCACGCCGTTTGCATGGCGGCAGGCCTCCGCGATTGTTTGCGCGCCGCCCAATTCTATACCCGCGACATGTCGCGTGTTGATGGGCTGGGCAATGCCAAGCGCAGCGAACCGCCCTTTCTGTCGCGGCTGGTTGCCAGAATGGCGCGCCTCGCCGATGGCTTCATGACCTGGAGCACCAACACCGCAATTGCGGTTTTTCTGCCAAGCTGGCGCAAATTGCCCTCGCCGTTTGAACCCGGCATGATCAATGCGGTGGCCGCCGCGATCCGCGAAAACAGCCTGGTTCACAACCCGCTGTTCAATGCCTATTTTTTCCGTTCCGCCGTGCGCATTACCGAGCGGTATTCCGAGCCGCCTTACCTCGTGCTCGAGCACCGGGTGGATGGAGCCCGGAGGCTCATGGCGGTCGGCGATGCGGAAGGTGATTTTTTGGCGCGAACCCTTCTGGCCCTGGTGGAAGCAGCCCCAGTGGCGCGCGTTGCCAAGCCCAAAGGCCCGTTGCTGGCGAACATCGAACCCAACGTCGCCATCTATTCCATTGCCTGCGTGGCCCTGCTTTTCGCCGAGGAGGAAAAGCCCATGGCCATCCACAATGAAGATGAATTTTTCGCCATTGTCGCTGCCCTGATCCAGCCCCGCCTTAAGGAAATGTCAGCGCTCATCACCAGGCGCGATGTGGCGGGGATTTCGAGAGAGTTGGAAAACATCAAGGCGATGTACTGAGGCCAGGGGCCCTATTTTGTCTTCGTCCCCTTCATGAAAATCAGCGTATGTGCAAACGACTCGACGCCTGCCTGTGAACCTAGTCCCGTGGCGTTCAGCGCTGATGTGGCTTGCGCAAACCTCACGGTTGTTTCCGGGTCAAATCCCCGGTTGATGCCCACGGCAAAGCCAGCATTGAAAGCGTCGCCGCAGCCACAGGTGCATTTGACCGCAATATCAAAGGCCGGAATTTTGAACTTTGTGCCATCTCGATGATGGTAATAGGCCCCCTCGCCACCCAGCGTGAAAACACAGCACGCAACGCCGCAGTCGATGAAATACCTTGCCATGTCCGCCCTGTCAGTCAGGCCAGTCAGCGCTTCAGCTTCCTCGATTGAGGGCATGAAATAGTCCGTATGCGGCAGCACCATGGCCACGGCTGGCATGTCATCCTTTGAGCCGGCGAATATATCGACCGTCGTCACCGCGCCATTGAGCTTTGCCTGCCGCATCAATTCCGCATTGCGCCCCGTATCCATCTTTTTCATCAGGCCAATGCCGCCGATGTGAACAACAGCCGCATCAATCACCTGTTCCATCATCGCATCATCAACATAGAAGTCCGCTGTGGCGCCTCTCATGTGGAGCGCTGGCCGCGAGCCATCCCGCCTTGTGGTCACGATTGAAGACGATGTCTTCCATCCCGGCTGTTGCTGCATGGTGGATATATCAACGTCGAAATGGGCCAAGCGCTGGAGCACCCAATCACCCATGAGGT
>JANMHO010000295.1:0-2604 GCA_031375195.1 Rhodobiaceae bacterium | reverse complement strand
GAGCTTCGAGTTGCTGTTCAAGGGACATCAGGAAGCGAGCGAGGAAGAAGCAAACGTCAACCCGAGATCGCGCAGCGCCAAGCTTCGGGCAGCGGTGCGGACATCTGCGTCCGCATGGCCGGATTCACGCAATGATCTTGGCATCCCAAAAATTGAACGGAGCCGCCACTAATGCATAAGCTTTTCAATGCCTGCCTGGTTGTCGCCGTGTTGATCTCAGCCTTCTTTCTGTATTCGCTTGAACATTCAACGCGGGGCCTCGAGCGGCAGATCGCAAAGACCGAACAGGACATTCTGGACGCGCGCGAGCAGATCAAGGTGCTGGGGGCGGAATGGACAAGTCTCACGCGGCCCGCCCGCCTGCAGAAACTGGCGCAGGAAAATCTCCAACTGAGAACCGTGTCAGCCTTGCAGTTCGTGACCGAGAGGGAACTTGCTTCCAGGGTTCCGGCTGAACCCATGATGATGCTCAATGAAGAGGGCCACGACCCAATCGGCAAGATTCTTGAAAAGAGCCAATAGAGATGGTCAACGGTCTGGCAAATAACCCAAGAGGACCTTTGAAATTGGCGGGGCAAAACCGCATTCGCCTGGTGGCAATCGGCTTTTTCATTGCCTTCCTGGCGATAGCCATGCAATCGGCAAATCTCACAATTCTTAAAGTCGCGCCCGTTACTGAAGATGTTCTGGCCGAGCATCTGCTGCGCATTCCGAGGCCGGATATTATTGACCGCAACGGCGTCGTGGTTGCGACTGACATTGCCGTTGCGTCGCTTTATGCGGATCCGCGCAAAATTTTGGATGTTGAGGAGGCGGTTGAAAGCATTACGGCCATAATTCCTGACCTTGAAGCGAAGGCCTTGAAAGCCAAACTCACGCAGCCCAACCGCGCATTCGTGTGGCTCAAGCGGCAGATCAGCCCGGAGGAGCGCGATGCGGTTTACAATCTGGGAATTCCGGGTGTCGGGTTTGTGAACGAGCGGCGGCGCGTTTATCCGCTGGCCAGATTGGCCGCCCACACGGTGGGTTACGTGGACCTCGACAGCATCGGCACCGCTGGCATTGAAAAATATCTTGATGACCAGGGCGCGCTTTATACGGCCTCGCTTGCAGACCCCGCCACGCAGACGGCAAGCCCCGCCCAGATTTCCACAGACACGCGGGTGCAGTTTGCGCTTACTGACGAGATTGAAAATGCAGTCAAAAAATTCAATGCCATCGCTGGCGGCGGCATAGTGATTGACATCACGACGGGCGAAATCCTGGCGTTGGTTTCCTTGCCGGATTTCAATCCCAATCAGGAAGACAAGAAATTCAGCAAGCAGCAGGCCAACATGATGACCAGCGGCGTTTTCGAGCTTGGCTCGGTTATCAAGGCGGTGACATTTGCCATGGCCTTCGATTATGGCGTGACCGATCTCAGTGGCAGCTATGATGCCACCCGTCCACTGGTGATCGGCAATGCTTCGATCAGCGATTATCATGCGCAGAAGCGGGTTTTGACGGTGCCGGAGATTTTCACAAACTCCTCCAATATAGGCACAGCCAAGATGGCGCTGGACGTGGGCCTTGAGAGGCACCAAGAGTTCCTGCGCCGGGTTGGCCTGTTCGACCGCCTGACCACGGAGGTTCCAGAAAGCGCCAAGCCCCTGTTGCCGAAGCAGTGGAGCAGGCTTGCCACAGCTACGGCGGCTTTTGGCCATGGTTTCGCCGTGCAGCCCCTGCAAGGAATCTCGGTGATTGGTGGGTTGCTTAACGATGGCGTCATGTCCGCGCCCACATTTCTGAAACGGGATGTGGCAGAGGCGGAGGTTTTGGCCAAGCGCATCGTGAAGCCGGAAACCAGCGAGAAAATGCGCTATCTGTTCCGCCTTAACGTGACTGACGGCACCGCATCAAAAGCCAATGTGATCGGCTACCGGGTCGGGGGAAAAACCGGTACGGCGGAAAAAGTGGTCAACGGGCGCTATGTTCCCGACAAATTGTTGAATTCCTTCATCGGGGCATTTCCGATGGATGCGCCGCGTTACGCCATTATCGTGATGCTGGATGAACCAAAGGCCACGCCTGAAACTTTTGGCTTTGCGACGGCGGGATGGAACGCGGTTCCGACGGCTGGAAAAATCATCGAGCGGATTGCGCCGTTGCTTGGCGTTACGCCGAAATTTACGCCGGAAGAACTTGAGAAGCTGGCCAAGAAATGACCGCCACCTTGGCAAGACTTGTGGTTTCCGAGGTTTCGCTTCCCGATGCGGCGGCGTCCCTGCCAATTTCGGGACTGACGGCGGACAGCCGCCAGGTGAAGGCCGGATATTTGTTTGCGGCCTTGCCCGGTACCGTTGTTGATGGCGCAAAATTTATTGGCCAGGCGTTTGAGCGGGGAGCCTCCGCAGTGATTGCTGCCAAGGGTGCCTACAAAGGCTCCGGCCTCGTCATTGAAACTTCAAATCCCCGCCAACTGTTTGCCAAGGCGGCGGCGCGGTTTTTTGGCAAACAACCTGATCTTGCGGTGGCGGTGACGGGCACCAACGGCAAGACTTCGGTTGCGGCCTTTGTGCGTGAAATTTGGCAGGCCATGGGGTTTCGAGCGGCGAGCCTTGGCAC
>JANMHO010000396.1:0-7309 GCA_031375195.1 Rhodobiaceae bacterium | reverse complement strand
CGAGTGCCACTTGATGAGCGGGCAGTTCGATTACCTCCTGCGTGTCGTGGCCATTGACGCCGCCGACTACGAACGCATTCACCGCTCGCGCATTTCAAGGCTTCCTGGCATCCAGCGCATCCAATCCTCGCTGGCGCTGCGGACTGTCAAAGGATGGGTGGGGTATCCGATATGAAATCGCTTGCCGTGAACATGCTGTGGATGTCTGGCAGTCTCACGCGTCTGGCGCACCTCAGTCTCGCGAGCTTTCTGCGCCAAGGATACCGGGTCACTCTATGGAGCTATGAACCCGATTCCCATTCCATGACGGGTGCAGATGTGCGCGATGCTGCCGAGCTTGTGCCTGAGGGCCGGGGCGAAAACTATTCGATGGATTATGTGTCGAACCTGTTCCGCTACCGTGTGCTTGCCGACATGGGTGGCATGTGGGCCGACATGGATGTGGTGGCGCTGCTGGAGCAACCCGATATTGCGGCGGCACCCATGGTGGCTTCCGAAAAGCGCCGCCCATTCCGCTATGTCGAACCGAGTGCCACGGGTGAAACTTTAACGCAGGTGACCAATTGCTTGATGGCCAATCCCGAACCAAAGCCCGGCGATCTCTGGCATCGGGCGGCTGATCATGTGGCCTCTCTCGCCCCGGGGGACCGAGCATGGGAAAATACAGGGCCACATTTGCTGACAAGGCTGTTGTTGGAAGATCCCGGTCACGGCGTCGCAATTCTGCCACCCGAAACAGTGAACCCAGTCTCATGGTGGAACGTGCCAACCTATTTTCTGGATGAGAGGGAACCGCCGCCATCACCCTTCATGCACATGTATGCCTCAATCTGGGCCAAGCGCGAGGTGGACGCCGAAGCCGCATTCCCCCAAAACTCGCTGGCTGGAAAACTGTGGCGGCGTTATGGGTTTTGAGGTTTGGCCCGCCTGTCCATCGCCAGCATGAACAACCCCGCGCCGGCAACGATCGCCATGCCGCCCCAGGTCCAGGCGTCAGGAAAATCATTGAAGAAGATGAACCCAAAGGCAACCGCCCAGACCATGCCGGAATATTCGAAGGGGGCCACGAAATTTGATTCCGCCCGCTTGTAGGCGGAGATGAAACTCATCATTGTAAATGCTGCGAGGATGCCAATTGCAAACAGAGCGAGGAAATGCTGGGGCGTGGGCCATGCAAATGGCCGCGTGAGAAAGGCCAGACTCTTGTGGCTTGCGCCCGTGACATCGGTGGCGAGCACGGCAATGCCGATGAGAATCGAAACGACGACATAAATCGCATTCTGCCAATTGGCGATCACCAGCGGTTCCACCCTTTGCGCCAGGTGCCGTCCCATCATCTGGCCCACCGCATAGCCAAAGGCCGAATAGAGCGCGAGCAACGACGCTGGCTCGAAGGCTTCGATGCCTAGCCGCACCATGATGATGACACCCACAAACCCCGTGACAATGGCAATCCAGCGATAAAGCGGCACACGTTCACCCAGTAATGGCCCGGCAAGGCCACCCACAAAAAACGGCATGGTGAAATAAATAGCAACTGCATTGGCCATCGGCATGGCCGCGATAGACAAAACAAAAGCCAGGTAGGCGGAGCATAGAATAAGTCCGCGCAGCAAAATGCGTGGCCACAGGGGTGTCACCAGTTTTGGAAATCCATGCATCCGCCACAACCATACTGCCAGTATCGGAGTGGACGTGAGCCCACGAATGATCATGGTTTCGTAAACCGGATAGATGCTGGACATGGATTTCACAATCACGTCCTGCGTGGTTGCCAGGCCAATCGCCAACAGGATGAGTAGGGCGGCGCGGGTCTTGTTGTCAGTCAGGCTATGGGTGGACATCATTGATCGTTTCGGCCAACAGCTTTATGCCCGTCGCAATTCTGTTTTCATCTATTGAGGAGAAGGCAAGCCGGAAATAATTTCGTGGCGGATTTTTCCGGCCAAAATTTACGCGCCCCGGCTCAATCAAAATGCCCTTGGCGGCCGCTGCCTTCGCCAGAATTTCGCTGTCAAGATCAACAGCTCCCTTCACCCAAAAGCTGGTGCCGCCAAAGCTTGGCAATTGCGAAGACGCCGGAAAATGCTGCGCAAGGGCCGCCCCCATGATTTCCCAGCGTTTGTGATAGGCCCGGTGCAGGCGGCGGATCAGTGTATCGTGATGCCCGAGCGACAGAAACAATGCGGCCGTGCGCTGATTATTATTGGGCGCATGGCGCACCATCAAGCGGCGAAGTGCTCGCGCTTCTGCAATGAGTTTCTTCGGCCCCACCATGAAGCCCAATCGCAAACCAGGGAACAGGGATTTGGAAAGCGAGCCCACATAGATCACCTGCCCCCTGTCATCCAGGGATTTCAGCGCAGGGCAGGGTTCGTTCACATAGTTGGTTTCAAACTCGTAATCGTCTTCAATAATGATGAAGTCGCGCGCTGCTGCCAATTTTAAGAGCGCCATGCGCCGGGCGATGGGCATGGTGGCGGTGGTCGGAAACTGATGGCTGGGTGTGGTGAAGACAATCTGCGCATTGCCGAGATCAACATTGAGCGTGATGCCGTGCTCATCGACCGGGATCAGCGCCACATTGCGCGTCTTCAGTTGAAAGATGTTGCGCACATCCGGATAGCCCGGTTCTTCCATGGCAACCCGCGTGGCGTCGTCCACCAGCAAACTGGTGAGCAGATAGAGCGCGTTTTGCGCGCCGAGCGTAATCAGAATCTCGTCGTCATTGGCCATGATGCCCCGGCGCGGCAGAATGCGGCGGCGAATATGTTCAACCAGAAGCGGGTCATCATGGGCCCAGGTGTCATTGGTCCAGGTGCCGAGCCATTTTTTGCCCAAAGCCTGCCTGGTGCAATCGCGCCATTCGGCCACCGGAAACAGCGTGTGGTCAACCTGCCCATAAATGAAGGGGTAGGCATAGCTCTGCCAATTCAGCGGTTTCGAAATGTTCTCTTGCGCCGCAGGATGTTTTTTGAAGCGGCTGGCCCAGTCCAGCGAGCCGCCGCCATTGGCTTTCGGCCTTTTGGGCAATGGCGTATCGAGGCCAGCCTTCTCTGAAACGTAGTAGCCGGAGCGTTCCCTTGCCACCAGAAACCCGTCATCCAGCAGGCCTTGATAGGCCAGCACCACGGTGTTGCGCGAAACGCTCAAGGATTTCGCCATCTTGCGGGTTGAGGGAATGGGTTCTTCGCGCGCCAGTTGCTGGTCAAGAATGGCGGAAACCAGAGCTTCGCGGATCTGCATCTGCAGACTGGCGTTTTCCGAACGCTTGATGTGCACCAGCCAGTCGCGCAAGATATGGTCCCTGTGAATAACCCGTCTGGACCTATCATAGTGCCAATTCTATCCCTAATGTAGGCCGGAATCGTCGCAGTATGGGCCACAATGACCGAACCCTTCATCGATACATCGCCAAAAACCTGGGACGAGGTGAAAACCACGACCTGTTACATGTGCGCCTGCCGCTGTGGCATCAAGGTCTACCTCAAGGATGGCACGGTCAAATACATTGAAGGAAACCGCGATCATCCGGTGAACAAGGGGGTTATATGCGGCAAGGGCGCTTCCGGCATCAAGCAGCATTATTCACCGGCGCGCCTGTCCAAGCCCCTGATCCGTGTGGGCGAGCGGGGCTCAGGCGAATTCCGCGAAATCGAATGGGAAGAGGCACTCCGCACGGCAACGCTCTGGTTGTCTGAAGTTCGCAACAAGGATCCGCGCAAACTTGCCTTCTTCACCGGCCGCGATCAAAGCCAGGGCCTCACCGGTTGGTGGGCCTCGCAGTTTGGCACACCGAATTACGCGGCCCATGGCGGATTCTGCTCTGTCAATATGGCAGCAGCGGGACTCTACACTTTCGGAGGTTCCTTCTGGGAGTTCGGTGAGCCCGATTGGAAACACACCAAATATTTCCTGCTTTTCGGCGTGGCGGAAGACCATGCGTCGAACCCCATCAAAACGGGACTTGGGAAGCTCAAGGGCCGGGGCGCCAAATTTGTTTCCATCAATCCCGTAAAAACCGGTTACTCGGCTATCGCTGACGAGTGGGTTGGTATCAGGCCCGGCACTGACGGACTATTTGTTGGCGCCCTCATTCACGAATTGCTTGCCGCGCAAAAAATCGATGGCGAATATTTGCACCGCTACACCAACGCTCCATGGCTGGTGATTGAAAATCCAGGGGGCGCTGACGATGGCCTGTTTGCGCGCGGTGAATCGGGTGCGGCACTGGTCTGGGATTCGCACACCAGCACGCCCATGCCCGCGACATCAAGCGATGCGCTGCCCGTGCTCATGGGGCGCTTCACGCTGCCCGATGGCCGCGAGGTTGTCACCAGCTTCACCCTGATTGCCGAGCGCTTTCTATCGCCAGAATATTCACCCGATGCCGTAGCGGAAAAGTGCAGCGTTCCTGCCGCCACCATCAAACGCATTGCCGCTGAAATCGCCGAAGTGGCTTTTGAACAGGAAATTGAGCTTGATATTCCGTGGACGGACTATACGGGCCGCAGGCATGAGAAAATGATTGGCCGTCCGGTGGCCATGCATGCCATGCGCGGAATTTCCGCCCATGCCAATGGTTTCCAAACCTGCCGCACCATACACCTGTTGCAAATCATCCTTGGCACCATCGATGTGCCGGGTGGCTTCCGCTATAAACCGCCGTTTCCAAAACCTATTCCACCCCATGTGAAGCCTGCCGGCAAAGTGGGGCAGGTGAAACCCAACACGCCTTTGCCCGGCCCGCCACTGGGTTTCGTCACCAGCCCGGAAGACCTGTTGGTGGATGCGGAGGGAACACCACTCCGCATCGACAAGGCCTATTCCTGGGACGCGCCCATTGCGGCGCACGGCATGATGCACATGGTCATCAACAATGCCGCCAAGGGCGATCCTTACAATATCGACGTTCTGTTCATGTATATGGCAAACATGAGCTGGAATTCGGCGATGAATGTGCCGGACACATTGAAAGCGTTCACCGCCAAGCGTGCAGATGGTGAATATGTCATCCCAAAGATCATCTACAGCGATGCCTATAATTCCGAGATGGTGCAATACGCTGACCTCATCTTGCCCGACACCACCTATCTCGAGCGCTGGGACTGCATCTCAATGCTGGACCGGCCCATTTCGGAAGCCGATGGTCCGGCGGATTCCATTCGCCAACCCGTGGTGCAGCCGGAGCGGGACGTGCGCGCCTTCCAAACCATGTTGCTTGATCTGGGCGCAAGGCTTGGCCTGCCTGGCATGACAAGGCCCGATGGCAATCCGCGCTATCCCGGTGGCTATCCCGACTATATCGTGAACCATGAACGCGCGCCCGGTCTTGGTCCGCTCGCCGGTTTCCGTGGTCCCAATGGCCGTCACCAGGGCAGGGGCACACCAAACCCCGATCAGCTCAAAGCCTATATCAAAAACGGCTGCCACTGGTTCCATGAATTGCCCGATCACATGAAATACTACCGTCATGTGAATTGGGATTATCTGGATTGGGCCACTTTTTTTGGCTTCATGGGAAAGCCCGAACCAATCATTCATCAGCTCTACTGCGAGCCGCTGCAGAAGTTCCGTCTGGCGGCGCAAGGCCACGGCAAAAATGTTCCGCCTGCGGAGCATCGCCCCCGCATCAGGAAATATTTTGATCCCGTCCCCTTCTGGTATCCGCCCTTTGAAGGCGACATGGTTTCAGAAAGCGATTTCCCCATGCATGCCATCACCCAGCGTCCCATGGCCATGTACCACTCCTGGGGTTCGCAAAATTCCTGGCTGCGGCAAATCCTTGGGCGCAACTGGCTCTATATGAACAAGGATCGCGCCGCATCACTCGGCATTGCCGACGGTGATTGGGTGACGGTCACCTCGCACCATGGCGAGATCAAGGGTCAGGTGAAACTCATGAGTGGCGTGAACCCCGATACAGTTTGGACGTGGAACGCCATTGGCAAGCGATCAGGCACCTGGGGGCTCAGCGCCAATGCGCCAGAGGCCAAAAAAGGCTTCCTGCTCAATCACCTGATTTCAGACCTTCTGCCCGAACGCGAAGGCGGCTACCGCTTCTCCAACAGCGACCCTATCACCGGCCAAGCCGCCTGGTACGACCTCAAAGTGCGGGTTGCAAAAGCAACGGACCAATCCGCCATGAGCGCTCCCCAGTTCACGATTTTGAAAGTGAAAAGATGACATCGCTGCCAATCCCACAGACGAACCAGAAAAAGCTCGGCCTCGTCATTGACCTTGATACCTGCGTTGGCTGTCAGGCTTGCGCCACGTCTTGCAAGGAATGGAACACGCAAGGCTATTCCGCGCCGCTCTCTGACACCGACCCCTATGGCTTGGATCCATCCGGCGTGTGGCTCAACCGCGTGCATGGCTATGAAGTGAAGGAAGATGGGAGGGACGACAGCAGGGTGGTCAACTTTCCGCGCTCTTGCCTTCACTGCGAAACACCGGCTTGCGTCACAGTTTGCCCGACTGGCGCATCCTACAAGCGCGCTGAAGATGGCATTGTGCTGGTGAACCCGGATACTTGCATCGGCTGCAAGCTGTGCTCGTGGGCCTGCCCTTACGGCGCGCGCGAATATGATTACACCGTGGGCGTCATGAAAAAATGCACGCTGTGTGTGGACCGGATTTACAACACGAATTTGGAACCGGAGGATCGCATGCCCGCCTGTGTCAAAGCCTGCCCCACAGGTGCCCGCCATTTCGGCGATTTGGGAGATCCAAATTCCGATGTCTCGCAACTCGTGAAGGCGCGCGAAGGCTTCGATCTGCTGCCCGAGATGAACTACAAGCCGGTGAACAGATATCTGCCCCCCCGCAAGCGCCGGGATGCGGTTACATCTTCGGCAATCGCATTGCCCAAGGGCGACGGCTCCGCCATGGACCGCCTGTTCAGCTGGGCCGACAAACTCCTGAGCAGTGGGTCTTCAGCGGTGACATCCCAAGAAGATCATTCAGACAAGCTTGAGGGTTAGTCTCCTTAAATGAACCCCGCCTATTCCGTCATCCTTTTCACCACGGCCTCAGGCGCGGGCTATGGCTTGCTGGCATTGCTGGGGCTTGTTGGCTTCAATCACGGGCCCGTGTCAAATCCGCTATTCGGCTTCGTCGCCATCGTCATCGCGCTTGGCCTCATCACCCTGGGTCTGTTGTCCTCAACCTTCCACTTGGGCCACCCCGAACGGGCCTGGCGCGCCTTTTCCCAATGGCGCAGTTCCTGGCTCTCGCGCGAAGGCGTGGCCGCCGTCGCAACCTATGGTCCGGCAATCCTGTTTGGGGTGGTGTGGACTGACATTATCCC